>JALUJE010000078.1 GCA_027057185.1 Helicobacteraceae bacterium
GTTTAAAACATAGGCGCCTTGAACCATGAAACGCGCAAAGGGTTTCATTGTCAACTCTCTTAGCCCAGTTTGGATTTTAACATAGTGTTGACAGCTTGAGGATTGGCGCTTCCCTTAGAAGCTTTCATGGTCTGACCGACAAAAAAACCAAAGAGTTTTTCTTTGCCGTTTTTGTACTCTTGAACTTTGTCCGGATTAGCAGCAAGAATCTCATCGACAATTTTCTCAATAGCTCCGGTATCACTCACCTGTTTCAGTCCGAGGGTCTCAATCACACTATCGACTGCTTCATCGTGCTCCATAAGATGGTCCAGAACTTCTTTAGCCGCCTTTCCACTAATGGTCTGGTCTTCGATGCGCTTGACCAACACCCCCAACGTTTGTGCACTCACTGGTGAGTTTTCAATATTGGTGTCACCGCTAAAACGCCCCTGTAACTCAACACTAAGCCATGTAATGGCATTTTTAGCACCAATGCCCTCTTTCATCATCGTCTCAAAATAGTGTGCCATTTCCAGTGAACTGGTAATAACCGAGGCATTGTATTCGTTCATGCCATACTCACTGACAAAACGCTCACGCTTTTCATCGGGAAGTTCGGGAATACTGGTAAATTTTTCATACATCGCATCATCAACGACAACTTTTAGCAAATCGGGTTCTGGAAAATAGCGATAATCGGCAGCCTCCTCTTTACCGCGCATCGAGCGGGTCTCTTGTTTCGCTTGATCAAACAGACGGGTCTCCTGATAAATTTCATCATCATACACACCGTCTTCCCACGCTTCAATTTGCCGAGCCACCTCAATTTCAATGGCTTTTTGAATAAAACGAAAACTGTTGATATTTTTGATTTCAACACGGGTATAGAGGGTGTCATCCCCTTTGGGACGAATGGAAACATTAACATCAACACGGAAAGAACCTTCTTGCATATTGGCATCACTAATATCCAAATAGCGTACAATCGCATGTAGTTTTTTCAAATAAAGAATTACCTCTTCACTCGAACGCATATCAGGTTCAGAGACAATCTCCAACAGTGGTGTCCCCGCACGGTTAAGGTCAACCTTAGAGATGTCGCCTTCATGAATATTTTTTCCGGCATCCGCTTCAATATGTGCACGGTTGATACGAATAATCTTATGCTTACCATCTTCAAAGTCAATTTGCAAGACACCATGTTCTACAATAGGTGTATACAGTTGTGTGATCTGATAGGCACTGGGGCTGTCAGGATAAAAATAACTTTTACGATCAAAATACGATGTTCGATTAATCGTAGCATTTACGGCCGTACCAAACATTACCGATTTTTCCAAAACACTGCGGTTAAGCACCGGTAACGCACCCGGAAGTGCTAGACAGGTTGGACACGTATTACTATTTTGTTTATGATTAAAACTCGTTGGACACGAGCAAAAAAGTTTTGTTTTTGTATTTAACTGTACATGAACCTCAAGACCAATAACGACTTCAAACATTCCATTCCTTAACGATTGTATTACGAGTTGTCAATAAAATACCGTATGGATGCAAAACCATATGCACCCGTCTTTTCTATGCTTTTGACATGCTCGGCAGTGACAATACCGCCAAGCGCTATAATATTGGCACTTATTTTATCCACTTTATCTTTTAAATCCTCTAAACCTTTGGGATTTCCTTTATGTGGTGTTGTGAAAATGGGACTGTATGTCATGCAGTCAGCGCCCAACGCTTCTGCAAGAGCGATCTCTTCATCATTGTGTGTACTGGCGATAACATGCAAATTTGACGCTTTGGCTTCAGGAATGTAGGAAAGTTGCGAGGATGTCAGATGCACCCCAGTAGCACCGACATGTTGTGCTAACGCAATATGAGTATTAATATATATATGCTCTAGACCGAATGATTGACACGTCATCACAAATGCCGCCGCAAGTGGCTCAATATCGGTAGCTCCCTTATCTCGAAAACAAGCATGCGTCACCCGATGCCGTTGCAATACTGCTCTTAGCGTTGTACGCAGAGTGTGCGGATCCCTACCATAATAGTGCGGATCGGTAATTAAATATGCTTTCACCCGCTATCCATGTTCTACGAATTCTTCGATGTCAATCAATACTTTTTCCAGTTCTCTATTATAAAAAACAACAACATTGTCATTCTCTTCAATGGAGCCACTTTTAAAAGCATACTCCAAGTTTTTTACACTTTCTGAAAGCTCATATGCACCAATATTAGCAGCAACGCCTTTAATATCATGACACAGTTTTTCTCCTTTGTCAAAATTTGAAGTAGTGCGATACTCTTCAAGTTCCCGTGATGAATGATGGTACTGCTTTTGAAACTCACGTAAAATTTCTTTGTACAATGTAGCATCATTACCGGCACGCTCCATTCCTTCTGTCGTGTTCAGAGCCAATGGCTTATATCCATTATTCATTGTTTCATCGGATTGTTGCGTATCGCACACATCTTCTGTCACAGTATCAGAGTGCTCTATGCTCTCATGTGCTATGCCGCTTTTATTATGATGTGAGACATATTTCAATAAAGCTCGGTAAAATCGCTCGACGTTCAGCGGCTTACTCATATGTTCTTGCATACCGACTTCTTGAGATTTTTTGACATCACTACTCAATGCATTTGCCGTCAGTGCCAAAATCGGCAAATCTTTAAATTGCTCATCCGAGCGAATTTTCGATGCGGCATCATACCCATTAAGTACGGGCATGCTAATATCCATCAGTACCAAATCAATATCATGATTATCATAAAGCATGTCCACCGCTTCTTGACCATTGTTGGCAATAAGTAAATTCACACCGCTATGACTTAAGAGGCTCTGAATAACACTCTGGTTGATTTTATTGTCTTCTGCCAATAAAATAGTCGCTCCAGATAGTACCCTAAGATCATTTTTACTAATCCCTTTAGAATGAATGGAACGTTGCTCTTCGGGCTGGTAGAGATCTAAAATAGTATTAAACAGATCTTGCTGGTTAAATGGTTTAAACAGCTCCGTATCAATGCCGTCAATTTTTTGATAATTGGTAATACCTCCATTAAGCAGTACAATTTTCGCACTGGTCTTCTCTCGAATGACATTAATAAATTTTTCTACATCATTGGCAATAATCTTAGAATCAATACAGACAATATCATACGGCAATATCTTCAAGGCATACAGTGCTTCATCCATCGTAGCAACGACATCAGCCGAATATTGATAATAGGCAATCATTCGTGTCAGTGAATCGGCGGCGGTACTGTTCTCATCAATAATAAGTACCTTTTTCTTCATAATCTCTTTCGATGGCAAGCGATATTTACGTTTATCCGCATGTTCCGGACGCTCAAAATGAAGTTGAAATTTAAACGTTGTACCTACCCCAACGGTACTCTCTACCGTTATTTCACCCCCCATCAATTCAATAAGTTCTTTGGTAATGACCAAACCTAGACCCGTACCCCCGTATACCCGTGTTGACGAATTATCTGCCTGAGAGAATGAGGTAAAGAGTTCAGAAATTTTCTCCGGAGGAATACCGATACCGGTATCTTTGATCTCAAAGTCCAAAATTAATGTTTCAGCACTCTCTATGGAACTGACTTTCAGAATCACTTCTCCTTCTTTGGTAAATTTAACCGCATTACTTAAAAGATTAATCAGAATAGTATCTACCCGCAGCGGATCACCGATAAGCTTAATGGGCACATTATGGTCAATATCAAAAACAAATTCCAATTGACGTTTTTTTGCTTCGACTGCAACCAGATTGGCAGCATTTTCCAAAATAGTATTGACATTGAACTCAATTTTTTCAAGCTTAAACATACCTGCTTCGAGTTTTGAGAAATCCAAAATATCATTAATAATTTCAAGTAAAATGTCCGCCGAACTTTTAATTTTTGAAAGGTTGCTGAGTTGTTCATTATCGAGCTTCGTATCTAACAACAGGTGCGAAAACCCGACAATAGCGTTCATCGGTGTTCGAATTTCATGACTCATTTTTGCCAAAAACTCATCTTTGGTTTTAATCGCAATATCTGAAGAGATGCGCTCCTCTACGAGCTGTTCAATGTATCGTTGTGCCTTGGCGTTACTACGTAACAAAATTGCAATAATTGCGGCTAACATCACAACCAGTACCCATGCCATCAATGCATATTTTTCAAAAAAAGTGTTTTCTTCTAGGAGGGTACTGTGTGGCGTTTCTGTCACTACAGAAGATACCTTAGCCGAACTGTTGTCCCGTACTGCCACAATGGTTTCTGAATGGCTGAATGTATGATTGCCATCACGTGCTAATGGCGTATGCTCCAACACCATATTTTCAGTAGTTTTTTTCGCTGCTGTTTTGGTATCAACATCAACGATCTCCAGCGGCATCGGTTTTACCTCTTCAGCAACGTCATTGAGTATAACCTGTTCTCGTTTTGGTAGATTTTTTTTAGGGCTTCTAAGAACACTATAACGCTTTAAATAGGCATCTTTTTGATAGTTCCGAATCAGGTAAAGCACGTTTCGTGCCTCATCGCGCTGCGCGAACGGTTTCATAACAACACTAAAAAAATTACCGTTTTTCTCTACGGAGAGTTTAAAATTCAGAGTTTGTTTCTGATGTAAAAACTGTTTATCTTTAGCGAGTTTTAATGCGATATTTTGTACATCATCTTGAGCGTTTTCTACTTTTGAATACGAACCTAAAATAATTTTGTGATACTGCTGTTCTGCTTGTAAGAGCATAAACAGTGAAAGAAAAAGAGCTAAAAAGCGCATAATAATCCTTAGAAAATATTATATAAGGTTATTATACAGTAAAAATATCAGGAATCGTTAAATTTAATGTCTTTTTGAATCTCTTCTAGTAATTTTGTCTGTTTTTTCAACTCATCGCTGTTCTCTTTATAGAGCAAGAGTGCTTCTATCACGGCAATAAGCACCAAAGCAATAAAAAGAAATAAAAACATAAAAATAGTAGCGCCAAGAACACCAAGAAAAAGGAAAGTTTTAAAAACAATAAAGGCACCCAATAAGACAAATGCCCAAGAAGACCCAAGAAGAAAGCTCAAAAGAGCTTCAAGAGAGCTTTTCTTCATGTCAAGATCAGTGATCTTCGCTAATAAGAATAGCACCGCCAAGATAGACGTACGTTAACATCATAAAAATGAATGCTTGCAACAGTGCCATAAAAGTCAGCAATGCAAACGGAATCATCGGCAGTAGCCACGGTGCCAACATCAAGATGACCATTAAGAACATGTCATCTCCTTTAATATTACCAAAGAGACGAAAGCTTAATGAAATAACACGTGAAATATGCGAAACAATTTCAATAGGGAACATCAACCATGCCAACCACCATACTGGTCCCATAAAGTGCTTAAAGTACGCCACGACACCATGATGTCGAATACCTTCAAAATTGTAGTAAACAAAAACCACCAGAGCCAATGCTAATGTAAAATCTAAAAAAGCACTCGGCGCCTCAAAGCCCGGAACAATTCCAATAATGTTTGCCACGGCTACAAACAATCCAATAGTCGCCACTAAAGGTAAGTATTTTCGAGCATTCTCTTTATCCATAACATCAACACCCATGGCAAGTACGCCATCAAGATATGCTTCCATAACATTTTGTGTTCCGGTGGGTACCACACGAAGATTTTTCATAGCCATTTTAGCTAGAAACAACACAATACCCGCACTCAATAACATGTGCGTGATGAAGATCCATGCATGATTATGACTGATCACACCAAAAAAAGTAAACAACTCACCCATTTGCAGCGTTCCTTATTTTAAAATTGAGAGAATTATAATGTTATTTGCATTAAAAGATTATAAGCTCAAATAAAAAAAGTCATTTTATTGCGTCTCTATGCCTATGAGTATATCTTTTTTTTCCCTACTCAAACGCTTAATGGCATATTCTCGCCTGCATGCACTACTTCTACTCTCATGCCATTCACTGTAAAGTATCCGAACCGGTCGCCGACTACGCGTATATTTCGCCCCCTTGGACGAGCTGTTATGTTCATGAAGACGACGCGCCATATCGGTAGTTATACCGGTATAATACGTGCCGTCACTACAGCGCAAAATATACACACAATACGAAGTACTGCTCACCTATAAATCGTTAAAACGGTTCGAGTTCACATAATACACTTACTCCCTGAGGCAGGACATAAGTATCACCGTTACCTAGTGTAGCAGTCACAGTTTCATCGTTATGATATTCGTAGTTTACACCGTTAATATTGAGTGTTCCCGAAATAAACGTTCCGTTTGCACTAGCCATCAACGGTACAATCGTCTCAATATTGTATGCTTCAACACCGCAGGCATCACTGTCAAACAGACCATTTAGATACATACTGTTATCTTGTGTTTTCATGGTAACATTAAAATCATGAAAAACGGCATGAAATGAATTGCCACTCTCAGAGAGTTGTCCTGACTCGTGTAAGATCAGCTCAATGCTATCAAAAGTACGGTCAGCATAGAGTGTCATATCAGAGGTCAGATCTATAGTAAATCCTCCTCTAGCTATGGTGATATTATTATCGTCCATATCTGCCACTAACTTATTATTCCTATATGTGGCATCTACCGTTTGGGTTCCGTTAACGGCAATATCATTAATATGTGTACAATCCCTAAAAGTATTGTTGACGTGATAGGTAATAAGGTTACTCTTCTCACCTATCGTATCAACCGTACCGCGTACACCGCACTCTCTAACCTTCTCATAAGATGCCGGATAGACTACCCGGATATTACGCACTGAGGGTGACATACCCAATTGTGTCGAAAGTGATTGACTCAAACCACTTGCCAACATGTTTAGCTGCATGGCACGTACCATACCAACAGCATTACGGGCATCACGCTGTGTTACCTCTTTGGTTGCCTCCGAACCCTCTGAGACACCATCCTTACTGCTGCTACCGTCACCACATCCCACCATGACCGCTGAGATTGCTACCAACGCCGTTACTGCTATACCCTTCATCATTTCTCCTTGTATGTCACACTGATAAAGCATATGCTAACATAAAATCATTAATTTATGTGTATTGTAAACACTAAAATAGTGCTCCGTGTAAAGTAATGTTACACCATCTTACTATTTGAGATCTTCCCTGACACAACGCACATTAAGAAAAAAGATTTTTCTCGTTGATGAAATATTACCAAATGCGGCAAAATCGATATAATCTGCAAATTCCCAATTATTGGAAGACTCCACTGACCAATTAGCGTTACTAACATTCTGAAATGCGCCATCTATGGCAGGTCGACTGAATCTATCACGAAGCGACAGTAACTCATCCGAGTTCGGTAATCTCCAGTCATCATACCCTCCAAGATTCAAATTGGTACAATACGTTGCTGCCGTATCACCCGAGGTATCATTGAAGTTTCCGGCTTTAAAGTTGGCATTACTCAACCAGGGTTTATAGACTGTTTTCACAGCACTATTGTCCTGCCACATCAAGCGTGTTTCACCTGTAACATCCACAACAACTTGAGCAGAATCATCTCTAACAAACCGCTGCGATTCTCCAAAGCCCCCTTCACGCTCCAAAGCACAAAGGTTTTCAGTAACATTTTGAGGTACGGTATAAACAGATCCATCCTCTACCGTAACACTCACGGTATTACCATGATACAGATACTGCGCTCCATTAATCTGCAGTTCACCCGATGTATAGTTTCCATCAGCTCCAACAGTAATAGGACGAACGGTCGTTATGTCATAATTTCCACATTCGGCAATCTGAACCTTTCCATTTAAATACATGGTACTATTAGGTGCATCGAGTGTCACATTGAAATCGTTGTATGTCGCGCTAAAAGCACTAAGATGTGCCTCAGAATTTTCATCTATCTCATATTGATACAGTATACTATCTTCAAGTAAAATCGTCTCGACAATCGTTAAATCCCGATTGGCATAAAGCTTCATCGGGGAGCTGATACTCGTAGTAAAACTACCAAAAGAAGCGGTAATCATATTGTCAGTTAATGACGCTGTTAAACGATCGTTGTGTAGTGTTGCATCGACTGTTTGAGAGCCGTTCACCACAAAGCCGTCGAGATGCCGGCAGTCTAAAAAAGTATTGGTAGCATGATAGGTAACAAGGTCACGCTTCTCACCAATCGTCATGACACTACCGCTTGCAGCACATTCTCGCTCTTTTTCATAGGGTGCCGGATAGGTAATACGCAGGTTGTTATGACGCTGTTGTGGTGTTATGGCCTGTGTTACACTACCGGCAACTTTATCTAGCTGCATGAGTTTGATTAACCCTGCCGCTTTACGAGCATCTTCTTGCGTGGCAATAGCCGTGTCAAAATTCTCACCCTGCTCTTTCACGCTGCTCTCATCGCCACACCCTGTAAAAAATACCGACACTGCTATCATGGATGCTATCGTTGTAGCTGTTCTCTTCATTATATCCTCACTTCTATTCTTTATTATGCTGATTGCATAATAACATATTATTGTTGATTTATGTGCACGGTTGTCATCAATGTCAAGTTTTATAAAAAAAATGTTACCATACTAAATAGTTACAAACATAAATAATTGAGTATTTCATGAGAACGCTTAATATCTGCGTCAATTGCTGTTTTTAGAGCTATCAAACTTTCAAATTTCTTGTTAGCACGAATAAAACCGACAAAACTTACTGCAACCTTGTGTGCCGTTATCGTCTCTTCATCTAAAAGATGCGTCTCCACCGCAAAGGAGCCGTCCGTAGAAATACGATGTCCTATAAACGTAACCGAAGGGTGGTAATGTACCTCATCATCCAGACGGCTTAATGTCGCATATACCCCCTGCATGGGAAGTAAAAACTGTTTTACATGTAAATTCAAAGTCGCTACCAAAGATCTAGCACCCAACCCTTGACCCGTAACAACACTACCCTTTACAGTATAGTTGTGCCCCAAAAACGTGTTGGCTCCCTGAATATCACCAAGTTCCAATTTAGCGCGAATTTTATGCGAATGCACCGAATCATTTCCCACACACACCTCATCTATAACCCGAACGTCTCCATGAAAAAATCTCTTAAGATCTTTAACAGAGTAGCGGCGGTCTTTGCCGAAATGGAAATCGTATCCCACTACAATAGTGTGAAGTTTGGGAAAACGGCGACACAACATCGCAATAAAAGCCTGACCTTCAAGATGACGAATCTCTTCCAAGGGGTAATAGTACAAAGGGTAATGGGTGTAGTGTTCTCGCTCACATCCGGGTGTCAAATTGGCATATCCCGTCTCAATCACGACAATGGCTCCTTGCGAGCCCAGTGCATCAAACAGATGTTGGTGTCCCACATGCATGCCGTCAAATCCACCGATAGCAATGGCATTAGTCTTTGTTATAGCAGTAGCAGTACTCAAGATTTCCCTCCTTTCCTTTAATACTTGCCTCTTTTTTGGCTATAAGTGTCCATCCCCGTAGTGTGCAGGCATCTTCAAACTGCTGCATCGCTTTGGCAATGGCTTTGCTATCTTTAATCACTCCAGCGGCATCCCGCTTAACTGCTCTCCCCACTTCAAACTGGGGTTTAAACAGTACAACAATCCAGTGGCGAGAGAGTCGTTCAATGGCATCTAAAATGTTGAGCAACGAGATAAACGAAACATCACTAACAACAAGATCATAGGGTGTTTTACATGTAAATTGACGAATATCGGTCTGTTCAATCGACGTTACCCTATCATGATGCCGTAAGCACTCATGCAATTGGGCACTACCAACATCAACAGCATCCACATGCGCTGCCCCGAGCTCCAACAATACCTCTGTAAATCCACCGGTACTCGCACCAATATCAAGTACCCGCATCCCAAGTACATCCAATGGAAGTTCCGGCAAAAAATGTTTCAGTTTCAGTGCGGAACGACTAACATACATTCGTATCTCATCTACACTGACTATGGCATCGTCAACGCGACAGGAAGCTTTTGTCATAATTTTGGCATTAACCCGGACATGTCCCGCTTTAATGAGTGCTTGTGCCTGATTACGGCTTGTAACGAACCCCTTGTCTACCAAGTATCGATCCAGTCGCATCAAAGCATGGCTCGCATCGTATCTTCCGTCATGGTTTGTACTCCCAATGCCACGGCTTTATCGTATTTACTGCCGGCATCCTCACCAAAAATGAGGTAATCGGTTTTTTTGGAGACTGAACCTGAGACTTTGGCTCCCAGGCCTTCGAGCATAGTTTTTATCACACTGCGCGGTTGACTCATACTACCGGTCAATACAACGGTCTTACCCAAAAAAGGATTATCTGAAGCTATCGTTTTTTCTCTGGGTGCACTCGGTTGTACGATTGCGTAGAGCTCTTTCATGGTCTCACCATTGACACGAATAAATTCGACGACGGATTCAGCCATCTCTTCACCAAAACCATCCAGTGCCATAATTGCTGCCTTATCTGCCCTCATCAACTGCAGACCGAAATGTTCACACAGTGCTTTTGAAGCCACTTCACCAATATGCTCAATACCCAAAGCGTTGACAAAACGCCAGCATTCACACCCTTTCGAACGCTCAATGGCATCTAAAAGCTTTTGACTTTTTTTCTCTTTAAAGCCCTCCAGTACCAACAGCTGTTCCAATCTTAACGCAAAAAGATCTTTAACACTTCGTACCAAACCGTGTCGGTAAAGCGTCTCAACAATTTTATCACCCAGCCCCTCAATATTTAGACAGGATTTCGAGCCAAAATAGATAATAGCATTAACAACGCGTGCCCTGCAGTCAAGATTTTGACACTTAATCAGCACCCCCTCGTCCAAAAGTTCACTCTCACATTCAGGACAGTGCGTTGGACGCATTACAGGTATGGAATTTTCGGGACGTTCCTGCAGGAGTACCTTAATGATTTTTGGAATCACATCACCACTACGTAAAATAATAACTTTATCATGAATTCGTATATCTTTACGCTCTATCTCATCAAAATTATGCAGTGTTGCACGCTCTACAACCACTCCGTCAATATCGGTTGGTTCTACAATGGCAACTGGAGTCACCACTCCAGTGCGCCCTACCTGCAGTACAATATTGTTAACCGTAGTAATTTTTTCTACTGCCGGAAACTTGTATGCTGCCGCCCATCGGGGACTTTTTACGGTGTATCCCAATACCTCCTGTGCCACAATCTCATTCACCTTAATCACCATACCGTCAAGCATCATCTTAAAATCTTCTCGCGATGCTTTCATAGTATTATAGAATGCTTCAATCTCCCCGTCCGTTTGACATGTCATCCGCATCGGTGCCTTTTTAAATCCCTGCTCATAAATAAAATCCATGCGCTCATCCAAACGCGTATATTTCAAGCGGTTGACACCAATACCGTAAGGAAGAAACACCAAGTGACGTTGTGCCGTAATTTTGGCATCAAGCTGCCGAAGCGATCCGGCTGCTGCATTTCTGGCATTGGCAAACAATGCTTCTCCCTGCGTCAAACGTGCTGCATTTATCCGTTCAAACTCTTCTTTGAAAATAACAACTTCTCCACGAATTTCAATGAGTTCTTGGTACGCAATTTTCAGTGGTATGGAACGAATGGTTTTGGCATTTTGGGTAACCTCTTCACCAATGTTGCCGTCACCACGGGTAATAGCCTGCGTCAGACGACCGTGTTCATAAATCAGATTCAGACTGGCTCCATCATATTTTGGCTCACAGTAGAAACTGACATTTTCAACCTGTTTATGTACCCGCTCCATCCATTTTTGAAGATCATGATACTCAAACAGATCTTCCAAACTCCACATGCGGCTTCTGTGAGATGCTTTACTGAATGTACCCAGCACTACATCACCCACCCGTTGTGTCGGCGAATCACTTGCAATGGCATCGGGATGTGCCGCTTCAAAAGCGACTACCTCATGGTATAGGGTGTCATAAACCTCGTCGGTAGTAATGGGATCATCCAACACGTAGTAGTGATAGGCATAAATATTGAGCTGTTCAACAGCTTTCTTGTACGCTTCTTTTGTCATAAACGCATTGTATCAAGGTAAGGTTAAAAAGTAGTTTTATCAATAATATCGTGGCTCTTTTCCTCTTCATTGAGACGATATTTGGTGTAGGTAAGCTCCGACATGTAATTGCTATAATTATCCAGCTGTACTTTTTGGTACTCCACTACGGTAATGTCATTAAATGTAAACATATAGCTCTGTTCACCCGAAAAGTTAATCTGACTTTTCATCACCAGAAAAATTTTTCTGCCGTGAGCCGTTTTCAGTGAAATTTTCGAATAAGGACTCTCAACTTCATCACAACAAAGATTAAAATGTTCAATAAACTCATTACTGTCTTTCATG
>JALUJE010000079.1 GCA_027057185.1 Helicobacteraceae bacterium
TGGCAGCATCGGTAAACGCTCCTTTTTCATAACCAAAGAGTTCGCTCTCTATGAGATTATCGGGTATGGCGGCCATATTGATGGCAACAAAGGGTTTTTTGGCACGGAGGGAGTGTTGGTGAATGTGCTTGGCAAAGACCTCTTTGCCTACGCCACTCTCTCCAAGAAGCATGACACTTGCATCGGTACGGGCAACCTTTTGGGTCATGTGAAGTACCTTTTCCAAAGCTCTGGAGGTAGCCAGAAAATCACCGTTTTGTTTTGATGATGGTGTAGCAGTGGGATGGGCTTTTACCTTTTTGGCAATGGTATGGGAACGTTCAATGGCATGAATCAGCGTGTCAATGTCAAACGGTTTGAGTAGAAAATCTTTAACACCCAGATGAATGGACTCGATGGCTCGGCTCAAGGTAGCGTTGCCGGTCATAATAATGACCTCATATTTGCCCTGGAGTGTCTTGATAAATTCAATGCCGTCCATACCGGGCATATTGATATCGGTAATAATGAGTTCAACGGTATCATCAAGTTTTTTAAGAGCGTCTTTGGCATTTTTAAAGCTGATGATCTCATACGTATCATAGTCACCAAAAGCAATTTCCAAGGATTTGCGCATATTAATATCGTCTTCGACAATGGCAATTTTCATAGGCGCTCCTCCAACTATTTTAAGGCAGAGATTATAGCAAAACTTTCATTAATGGTGACTATAAAACAGTGAGGGGTAAGGGTAAGTGTGGTGATGTCACCGTAACTGTTGTTGCTTTTTGAGGTAGAGGATTTTACATGTAAATCCTGAGTCTGAATATAGGTGAGAAACGTGTCACGATTCTCTTCAATAATAGTACGCAAATGACGGGTTGTCGAAATGGGAAGTATGAGTTTTGAGTGATCTATTGTGCCGTGACACGGTGTCATGGCACGACTGATTGAGAGTGTTTCATGTAGCAATTTTGCATTGTTAACGGTAGCACGATAGCTAATAATATAGGCATCAGCAATGGCAGCAGTGCCGATGCTCGCTAGTAAGAGAGCTGAGAGTAGTGAAGGGTAACTTCCATCTCTACTTCGCACAAACCGTCTTTATACAAGGTATCAACAATATTGGCATTGCGTATATTGGCATCGACAAAGGTACGAACTTTGGAACTTTTAATCATCATATTGTGAACATAGTCACGCCCCTGGACATAGACTCCTTTAACCTTTTCAGCAATCAGGCGGTATCCATCGACAATGGCGGCACGTTTGGCAAGTACCAACGCCTGTTCAGGAGAACAGCTGCCCGTACATGGGGCAACGCCCTGACCGACGACGGTAATGCGAAGGGGTTGACGTTGTGTCAAGATGGGAGCATCGGCTTTGACGATTGGCTTGGGTGGTGGAGTCTTGAGTGCTGCCGGTGGCGGTGGACATTCCGGCTGTTTGGTACAACCGGTAAAAAGTAGGGTACATGCAAGCAACGAGAAGAGCGCTGTTTTCATAGCGTTAACCTTTAGTAGAACATAGTATCTTGCCTGATACTAAGCAAAAACTATACCAAAGTCGGTTGTGCATCATCGTCACCGTTTTCGTCGTCATCATGTACTTCCTCTTTTTTTGGACAGCGTGAAATACTGACGACATCGTCTCCTTTAACAATATAAACACCGCTGGTATTTCGTGATGATTTAGAGATGCTTTGCATATCGACACGGATCATTTTCCCTTCTTTAGTCAGTGCCATCATGTCCATATCTTCATCTACCATTAGAGAACCAACAACGGTTTTACCGGTTTTGTTGTTTAGTTTCATGGCAATGACTCCGGAGCCGGCACGGTTGGTAAGCCGGTACTCTGCGGCGGTGGTACGTTTACCAATGCCTTTTTCGCTTACGGTCAAAATTTCTTGTTCATCTGAATCGATGATACTTGCGTCAATGACGACATCGCCTTCGTGTTTAAATTTAATACCGCGAACCCCACGGGTACTGCGACCTTGTTCGCGTGTTTTGCCAATCTCAAATTTAATACATTGCGCATATTTGGTCAATATAAAGAGATATTTAGTCTCAGTAGTGGCAATTTGTGCAGTAATGAGAGCGTCATTGTCATCAAGGACAATGGCACGTACCCCGTTGCTGCGAATGTTGGAGAATTCACTCAAATTGGTACGTTTGACAATACCGTTTTGCGTAAAAAGTGTCAGAGATTTTTCATCACTAAAGTCAGTCGTCGGAATGATAGAACAGATTTTCTCGTTGGCAACAAGATTGATGAGGTTGACTACTGCCTTGCCTTTAGCCGTTCGTGAGCCTTCTGGAATTCTATAGACTTTAAGCCAGTGGAGTTGTCCACGGTCGGTGACAAACAAAAGGGTGTCGTGCGTATTACAGGTAAAAAAGCTCTCTATGAAATCATCTTCGTAGGTGGTGACGGCCGTTTTACCTTTACCGCCGCGTCGCTGTTTCTCATAGTTTGTGAGTGGTACGCGTTTAATGTAACCGCGATGCGTAATGGTGACGACCATCGGTTCATTGGGAATGAGGTCTTCAATATCGATATCGTCATAGTTGTCTTCAATATCGGTACGACGTTCGTCATTGAGCGTCTCTGAGACTTCTCGCAATTCTTCTTTAATGATGCCTTTCAAGACCGCTTCACTTTTTAAAATACTCTCCAAATATTCAATGGTTTTAAGCAGTTCTTTGAGTTCGTTTTCAATTTTTTCACGTTCTAGACCGGTGAGTTTTTGCAGACGCATATCTAAAATGGCTTGTGCCTGAATGGCGGAAAACTCAAAGGTCTCTATAAGTCCTTCTTTGGCACTTTCGGTGTCTTTGGATGCACGAATCAGTTTAATGATGGCATCAATATGATCGAGCGCTTTTTTCAATCCTTCTAAAATATGTGCTTTTGCCTTGGCTTTTTCCAGATCAAAAATCGTGCGTCGGATAATAACGGTTTTGCGGTGGTTAATAAAATTGGTCAGAATGTCCAAAAGAGGAAAAACATGCGGCTCTTGATTTAATATTGCCAGCATGATAATACCGAATGTCGTCTGCATATTGGTCGATTTAAAAAGATTATTCAGCACAATTTCGCTCATGGCGTCACGTTTGAGTTCAATGACTACACGGATACCCTCGCGATCACTTTCGTCACGTATTTCGGAAATACCTTCAACCTGTTTGTCTTTTACAAGATTGGCAATACTTTCAATCAGGCGTGCTTTGTTGACCATATAGGGAAGTTCGTCAATGACAATAACATCCCGATTTCCTTTTTTTTCAATATGGGTTTTGGCACGAACCTTAATGCGACCGCGACCGCTTTCATAGGCATCTAAAATACCTTTTTTACCGTAAATGGTGCCTCCTGTTGGAAAATCGGGAGCTTTAATATACTCCATAATATCAATGAGAGAGGCATTCGGGTGGTCAATAAAATGAATGGTCGCATCAATCACCTCTTTGGGGTTGTGCGGCGGAATATTGGTTGCCATACCGACGGCAATACCTGAAGAGCCATTAATTAACAGGTTGGGAACTCGTGTCGGCAACACTGCCGGTTCTTGTGTGGTACCGTCATAGTTGTCGATCATATTGACGGTATTTTTTTCCAGATCTTTGAGGAGTTCTCCGGCATACTTGGTCATACGGGCTTCGGTATAACGCATAGCAGCAGCATTGTCACCGTCAACCGAACCGAAGTTTCCTTGACCGTCAACTAGCATAGAACGCATGGAAAACGGCTGTGCCATCCGTACCAGTGCATCATAAACTGCGGTATCGCCGTGTGGATGGTATTGACCGATCACATCCCCGACAATACGGGCAGATTTTTTATATTTGGCACCGGCTGAGAGGTTAAGTTTATCCATAGCATAAAGAATACGTCGGTGAACCGGTTTGAGTCCGTCACGAACATCCGGCAATGCCCGACCGATGATGACGCTCATGGAGTAATCAAGGTAACTCTCTTTGAGCGTATCTTCAATATTTATATTTTCAATTTCATTGACCAAATTACTGGTGCATTCATCAATACAAGGAGTATAAGTATACACTTTATTCATGGACTCTAAATTTATAGTTCCATTTGAAAAAGTCATGAACTCAT
>JALUJE010000080.1 GCA_027057185.1 Helicobacteraceae bacterium
TGAGTTCTACGACATCCTGATCGGCCAAATAATCTGCTCCCTTAACCGTATCAAATTCATGCAATTCAACACTGTCTTCATCACTCAGTGCCGCATTAATACCACCTTGAGCCGCTCCGGAGTGGCTGCGAAGTGGATGAAGTTTTGTAATAACAGCAACGTTTTTTCCGGCCTTTTCAAGTTCACGCGCAGCGGCGGTGCCGGCAAGTCCGGCACCGACAATGACTGCATCGTAAGTATAAATAGGGATACCCATATACCATCCTTAAATTGAATATGATGATTGTAGCGAGTCAAAACTTGCAATAAGTTAAATGCGAGCTATAAGGGAAGCAAATGTATTTTTGTTACCTAACGTATCATGATACTAAGGGTAGTTACAACAGGATGATAGTGCTAGAAGCTTAGAACAATACTATTGGTATTGATCTGTCTCTTGGGCGATGTTTTTAAAAATTGGCGACCGTATTCAATAGCAGATTCTATGGTTTTATCTTTGGGTTTGACAATAAATATGCCGCTTATCGTTAGATGTTGTACGTTGATTCTTTCCGTTTTAAAACGCGTCTCTTCAATAGTTTTTCGCAGCTGTTCGCACGTACTGTAAGCAGTCTCCTGGTTGTCGCTCGGCAGTACAAGTGCAAACTCGTCATATCCGATACGTGCGACATGGTCGTTTGCTTTTTCATAAAGCGAGAGAATAAAAGAGATTTTTTTTAAAATAGATTGAGAAGTCTCTTCTGGCATATGAGAGCGCATCTCTTTGTAGTTGTCAATACTAAAAACATAGACATAAACGGTATAGTTATAGGCAATATGCTGTCTGTTATAGATATGAATTAGACCTTTGAGGTTGTTAAGTTGAGACAAGGGATCCAAATAGGTTTCATTTCGCTTTTCTTCATCAACTTTGTGAAGTGTACTCAGTAGGTAGGTAAACTCTTTAACACGGTAATCGTAGTTGGGGGTTCGCCCGTTGATGGCATGAAGATCACGTATGGATGTATTTATTTTACTGAAATAACTTATAGCGATCAAAATAATATAAAAGACGGTAAAGTAGATAAAATAACTGTTTATTGCCTCTTTTTTAAAAAGCATGTTATTTTGAAGTGCTATGAGTGTTCGTAGTGTTTCTTCAATAGCGGAGTGCTCTGTTCTTAGCGTATTCCGATATGTTTTGGTGTTCTGTTGTATCGTGGCATGGGTCTGTATGGCGGCATGATAGTTCATGGTGTGCTGCTGTAGAGCATCCAGTAATGTTGTTTGATAAGAAGGGTTTTGGAGGTAGTGTGCTGCAATATCGAAAGAGTATTTTTGATTGAGGTCATCAAGATTGAACTGAAGATGATTGCGTAGTGACTCAAGTTTGATAAGTGTTAGCCCGAAATCACTCCCTTCAAGTGTTGTGAGTTTTTCGATCAGTTGCTGATGGGCATAGAGTGATTTTATGATTGAAGAGGTCTGTATCTGGCTACTATTGAGCAGTAGAATAATCATAGACAATAGCGTTACAATCATGAGATGTATCCGTAATTGGCGTAACAACGTTATAATAGAAAATTTCACACTCAATCCTTCAGGCATACCACGAACGCACGAATATGGTGCAATTCTAGTGTCAAATCATTTAATTTCTACTTAATACGACAGTTTAAGTTAACTTGATATATCCTGTCAATACCTAAAAAACATGCTATGAGGAGATGCTATTAACGCGGAAGAGTATTTTATTAAAACCATGGCGAGGGTATCAAAAAACATTGGTGATGATGGGGCGCTGATGGGGAATCTTGTGTACTCTAAAGACCTTTTCTTCGAGGGAGTACACTTTAGTCGTCAATGGATGACTCCGTATGACATTGCGGTAAAAGCGATGCTTGTCAATATTTCTGATGCCGTTGCCATGAATGCCGTACCGCAATACGTACTCATCGGTATGGCGATGCCGAAATATATCTCATTTCAGGAAATAGATGAGTTGACACAGGGTTTTATAGATACGGCGAGACAGTTTGGTGTTGAGATTATTGGTGGCGATACTATTGCCAATACGAAGCTCGATATTTCTATTACCGTTGTTTCCCGAACAGATAGAGCTTTAGAACGTCGCGGTGTTCAGTGTGGTGATTATCTGGCTTTTACCGGAGTACTGGGTCGTCGTGGCAAAGAGTTGCGCTACCTTTTAAGTGGTGGTCGCATTCACCGTGGTGCGAAGTTTACTAATATTATACTACGTCGTCGGTTTATTGCCCAGGCAGCATCATCACTTCATGCCGGTATGGATATTTCCGACGGACTTTACTGCGACCTGAAAAAATTATTGCATATCAATAGACTTGGTATCCGTTTTTTGGCTAAAATTCCTCCACAAATTGCTTGTAGTGGTGAGGAATATGAAATGCTCGTGGCATTTTCTCCGAGGCAGCGGCGTAAACTTCAGCGTATTGCCCAGAAAAATCGGGTAAAGCTGACCATTTTTGCACAAAGCCGCCGCGGAACATTTGAGAGCCACTGTAAAGCACACCATTTTTAAAGAGAGTCTCATGGATCGACTATATGCCTACTCGCATGCCCCAATTCCCTTTTATTTCAAGCAGAGTCCCCGTGATTTTGTGGTCGATGAAATTCCCATGTATGATTTTAGCGGGGAGGGGGAACATCTTGTCTATCATGTACGTAAAAAAAATCTGACGACATGGCAGATGATTGATGCGATTGCCAAACATCTTAATATCCGCTCGCGTGATATTGGCTATGCCGGCCTCAAAGACAAACATGCCCTGACGAAGCAGTATATCTCCGTACACAGGCAACATGAGACGGTTATGGAGTCATTTGATGCAGCAGGCATTAAAATTCTCTCCAAAACTTACCATAATAACAAGATTAAGATGGGACACCTAAAAGGGAATCGTTTTTTTATTCGTCTTAAAAAAGTTGATCCCACCGCTGCAGCAAAAATCTCACAGGTACTCGATACCGTAGCGCGGTATGGCATACCCAACTATTTTGGTTTCCAGCGCTTTGGTATCGAAAAAAATAACTACAAAATTGGTGAAGCCATTTTATTTCAGGGACGTAAAGAGCGCAATGTAAAGATGCGTCGCATGTATGTCAATGCCTATCAGAGTCATCTGTTCAATTTGTGGTTAAGCAGCCGCATTGAGACGTCTCGGCTTATTGAGAGTTTTGAGCCAAAAGAGATAACAGATCTCGTCAATATGCCTATTGATATATTAACTAATATTAAAAAACAAGAGCATCCTTTTAAACTTTTTGACGGCGATGTCATGATGCATTATCCTCACGGCAGGCTCTACCACTTTGATAGCACAGTGGAAGAGGTGGAGCGTTTTACATGTAAACAGGTGGCACCCACCGGTCTGCTGGCAGGCGCTCGTGCCCAACGCGCTCAAGGAGATGCTTATATTATGGAAAAAGGGTTTGATGTAGCGACCAATATTGACGGTGCCCGGCGGTACGCCTGGATTTTTCCTGAAGCTATAGAAGGGGAATATAAAGAGAGTGAAGCGTGGTACGAATTGCATGTAACGTTACCTAAAGGATCCTATGCCACGGTGCTGATTGAAGAGATTGCCGGCAGAAAACTTGAAGGAGAGAGAGAATGAGAGCACTGAGTAGTTTAGTATCACAAGGATTTGGGGTATTTGCTTCCCATCAGTTTGAGCCATGGTTTCAAAAGTTTGTCAATCGCAGTTACGTCAAACTTATGGGGCTGGATATGCATGAGTTTCGCTCCCCTGAGAGTTATGAAAGTCTCAATGCACTCTTTACGCGCCGTCTGGAAGTGCCGCGGACAATTTCTGAGAATGCGAATGCGATTATTGCTCCGTGTGATGCTTTGGTGAGTGAATGCGGTACGCTGGAGGGAGATTATGCTTTACAGATAAAAGGCATGCGTTATTGTGTCAGTGAACTGCTTGGTGACGAGATCGCTTTGGAGCATAAGGAGCGCCTTGTGAACGGGCAATTCATCAACTTCTATCTTTCACCAAAAGATTACCACCGTTACCATATGCCCTGCGATCTTACAATTAACCGGGCTGTACATATTCCGGGAAAA
>JALUJE010000081.1 GCA_027057185.1 Helicobacteraceae bacterium
TAAAGATACCATAATACTGTTATATATTCTATATCAATAGATTATTACGCTTTGAATCTTAAGGAGGCTGTATATGGAGAATCGTCCATTAGAGTACGACTACACAGTTGCTAAACTGTTTATGTTTACAACGATTGTACTAGGTATTGTGGGTATGCTTGTGGGTGTTATTTTAGCATTTCAACTGGCATTTCCAGAAGTAAACCTACTGTTAGGTGAGGGTTTGGCTGAATATACAAATTTTAGTCGTCTTCGTCCGCTGCATACAGATGCGGTAATTTTTGGTTTTACGGTTAGTGGTATCTTTGCTACGTGGTATTATATAGGACAACGTGTTCTAAAAGTATCAATGGCAGAATCACCACTGTTAATTGCTTTGGGTAAATTACAGTTTTGGCTCTACATTTTGACGGTTGCTGCAGTAGTAGTATCACTGCTTGCGGGTGTGACAACATCAAAAGAGTATGCTGAATTTGAGTGGCCGATCGATATCGCTATCGTGGTCATATGGGTCTTATGGGGTATTAACATCTTTGGTTTAATCGGTATTCGCCGTGAAAAGTCACTCTATATCTCAGTGTGGTACTATATTGCAACATTTCTGGGTGTTGCGATGCTGTACGTATTTAACAATATGTCAGTGCCGACCTATTTTGCTTCCGGTGGTATCGGTGATTGGTATCATTCGGTGTCTATGTATGCCGGTACTAACGATGCGTTGGTTCAGTGGTGGTATGGTCATAATGCGGTAGCCTTTGGTTTTACGGTACCGATTGTTGCCATGATTTACTATTTCTTACCGAAAGAGTCGGGTCAGGCAGTGTATTCTTATAAGCTCTCGCTACTGTCATTCTGGGGTTTAATGTTTGTTTATCTCTGGGCAGGCGGTCACCACTTATTGTTCTCGACCGTACCGGATTGGATGCAGACAATGGGGTCTGTTTTCTCGGTCGTGCTGATTCTTCCGTCTTGGGGCTCGGCGATCAATATGCTCTTAACCATGAAGGGTGAGTGGCAACAGGTGGCATCATCTCCATTGATTAAGTTTATGATTTTGGCATCAACGTTCTATATGTTCTCAACACTTGAGGGACCGATTCAGGCGATTAAGTCGGTGAATGCTATTGCACACTTTACAGACTGGATTGTCGGTCACGTACATGATGGAGTACTTGGATGGGTTGTCTTTATGATTATGGCATCACTTTTCCATATGGCACCGCGTGTCTTTAAGCGTGAGATTTATTCAAAATCTATGATGAATACACAGTTCTGGCTACAGACGCTTGGTGTTATTCTTTATTTTACATCAATGTGGATCGCAGGTATTACACAAGGGATGATGTGGCGTGCCCATGATGAGTTTGGTAACCTTGCGTACTCGTTTATTGATACGGTAACGGTGTTGCATCCTTACTATACAATCCGTGCGGTTGGTGGACTATTATATCTCATTGGATTCCTCATGTTCGCTTACAACATTTATAAAACTATGACGGTAGGTCGTCGCGTTGAAGAGAATGAACTTCAAACTGCTTCACCTATGGCTGCATAAGAGAAAGGGGTAAAATATGTTTCATTGGTTAGAAAAAAACCCGTTCTTTTTCGCGGTTGCAGTATTTGTTACAATTGCGTTTGCAGGGTTGGTAGAAATTCTTCCAAGCTTTGCTCAGGCATCAAGCCCAACAGTAGGTACGAAACCGTACTCAACACTGGAGCTTACGGGGCGTCATGTTTACATTAAAAATAGCTGTAATGCATGTCACTCTCAATTAGTACGTCCGTTTAAATCAGAAACGGATCGTTACGGCAACTATTCACTGAGTGGAGAGTATGCGTATGATCGTCCTTTTTTATGGGGATCTAAGCGTACGGGACCAGACTTGCATCGTGTTGGTAACTATCGAACGACAGATTGGCATGAAAACCACATGTGGAATCCATCAGCAGTAGTTCCGGGTTCAATTATGCCGGCATACCGCTGGATGTTTGTGAATGAAGCAGATGTTGAGACAGCGTATGCGGAACAGATTACGATTAAAAATGTATTTAATGTGCCTTACAACAAACCAATTCCTATGAAAGATGGCAGTACGGCAACAGTAACATTGGAAGATTCATTAGAAGATGCTCATGCAGCAGCTTTGGCAGAAGCAAAAACTATTGCTGCTGATATGAAAAACCAAGATGTAAAAGATGCGATTGCTGCAGGAAAAATTCCTGAAATTGTTGCGCTGATTGCATACATGAATCGTCTGAAATAGAATAGGGTTGGAACGTGGATATTGCTGAACTACAGGCTTACGGGTACTTTTTCCTAACAGTATTTTTGGTATTGGTACTCTATGGGTACATCTACCATCTTTACCGCTCTGAGAGAAAGGGTGAGCGTGATTATGAAAAATATGGCAATATAGCTTTAAATGATGAAATAACCGATAAACCGGTTGAAGAGATCTCTAAAAAAGATGATGAGACTCAAAAGAAGGAGGCATAAATGAATAAATTGGTACTCTGGGGAATACTAATTACTGCGGCGATGCTTGTATTTACCTATATGGCTGTTGGTGGTTCCAAGGGTGGACTCAATGGCGATATAATTAATATTTTGGCTATTACCGGAGCTGTAGTTATTGTCCTAATATCAGTATTTGTTGTCGTTAAATATGTACGACAAATGCAGACAGACACCGCTACAGGTGAATTAGCAGACGAAAACTGGGATGGAATTGGTGAATATAAGAATGAACTACCGATGGGTTGGGCCGTTCTTTTTCTAATATTAAATATTTGGGCCATCTGGTACATGTTGATGGGGTATCCTGTTAATGCGTATTCTCAGATTGGGGAATATAACGAAGATACGAAAGCGCATAATGCAAAATTTGAAGCAAAGTATGCCTCAATTACCGGTGATGACCTAGTAGATATGGGTGAGTCGGTATTTTTAGCTGAGTGTAAAGTATGTCACGGATTGACAGCTGACGGTATTGATGGTAAAGCAGCCAATCTCAATCAGCGTCTTGAAGCAAAGTCGGTAAAACATGTTGTTGAAAACGGCTCAAACTTTTTGGGATATCCGGCACCAATGCCTGATCGTAACGGTCTGTTTAATATGAATACCGGTGCATTGATTACTGATGCAGAAATTGCTTCGGTAGCAACCTACGTAGCTAACGGTATGAAAGGTGACGGTGCTGACATTTTTTCTGGAACCTGTGCGGCATGTCATGGGGCAGATGGCAAGGGTATGGAAATGGTTGCACCTAATATTGCAACGTTTGATATTGCAACCGTGAAAACGATACTTGATCATGGTAAAAAAGGTGCTATTGGTGTTATGCCGGCATTTGAAAGACTCAATGAAAAACAAAAAGAGGCTGTTGGTGCGTATATCAGTAGCATAAGTAAATAAGGAGCAATAGATGGCTATGAATGAAAACAGAGGCTTGTTTGTGCTTGATGGAATTACGGGCATGTTGATTGCTACGGCACTCTTATTGAGTATTCTTGCCGGTTTAACGGTATGGGGACTTGGGGTACAACAGGCAAACTCAGAAAATTTCTACTATCTTGAGAATCCTCAGGATATTAAGATGATTAGCACCGACAATGCCAGTCATCTAAAACACCAATAAGGGAGATATCTGATGAATAGAATTATCACCGTAGTGCTGCTAATTTCTGCTGCCATTACCTTATGGGCAGTGCTGACTCCTAACCACCTATACGTTGGTTAAGGGTTACTATTTGGCGCTCTCACGAGGGCTTGCGGCCCTCATACTCACACTCTTCTTTTCCTTTTCTTTACATGCAGAATTCCTTTATAAAGATGATGTTGTTGCCAATGCGGATTGGGCTTACGATATTGAGCAGATAGGAGAAGAGCTATATAAAAAAACAGGGGTTCGTCTTCTTCTGGTCATGGAAAAAGAGCTCGATAACAATGAAACTATAGTGGATTATGAAAAAAACATCATGGAACATTTACAAGAACCGGTGGTGCTGCTTACCTTTATTGAAGTCAATCAAAAAATTGATATTTTTGCGCGACCGCAATCCCTCTATGAT
>JALUJE010000082.1 GCA_027057185.1 Helicobacteraceae bacterium
GATGTGGCACGTGTCATCCGTATGATAGGGAATAAAGAGAAGGTTTTGCGTATCATTAAAATACTTTCGGACACGTGCCACATCATCACAAATAACCAGACAAAGTTCAAAACGCCGAACGTTCTCAATAATATTGACAAAACATTCACATGCCGCTTCTAAATACCGGTTCCAATCACTTCGCGCATGCGGAAAAATGATCTGAACCGCACGTTGTGTCTCAAACTCTGCAGGCCACCGTCTCATCTACTTTTATCCTTCTGCTATAATTCGATTATGGCACACATTATACTCAAGCGTTCATCATTTTTTCATAATCTTGATACCATTACCGCAACCTGCGGCTCCAAAGAGAAAATTGCTCTGGTTCTTAAAGATAATGCCTACGGTCACGGTCTCATGGAAATAGCAACCCTGGCAGCACAATACGGTATTAGCAAAGCCGTAGTACGTAGCGTTGCCGAAGCGCAAACGGTGGCAGACTATTTTGACTATATTCTTATTTTAGCCGATACCACGCCCGCTACCAACGCCAAGTTCCACTATACGCTCAATTGCCTCGAAGATATTGAGGCTCTAAAAGTACCGTGTAATGTAGAGCTCAAAGTCGATACCGGCATGCATCGCAACGGCATTGCTCCTGAAGATCTTGCCGAGGCGTTTGAGCGGATTGCCATGAAAAAACTCCGATTAACCGGGGTGTTTTCCCACCATCGAAGCGCCGATGCCCTCAGTTCGGAGTGGTTTTGGCAGCGGCACAACTTTGAACAGATTAAGTCCGATGCCAGAGCACTTCAAAAGCGTTATGCATTTGAGCCACTCTCATTTCACCTCAATAATTCCGCCGCACTCTTTCGAGAGGGTAGCTGCCGTGATGACATGGTACGTGTCGGTATTGCCGCTTACGGTATCTTGACGCTGGAACGCTCACTCACAAAACCGACCTTACAGCCCGTACTCTCACTGTATGCTCACCAGATCGCATCACGAACACTCCGGGCTCAAGAGCGTATCGGATACAACGGTACCTATACTACAACAACTGTTCAAACCGTTTCTACCTACGACATCGGATACGCCGACGGCTTCATGCGCAGTTACGCCCCACGGTTTCGTACACCTGAGGGTCTTCATGTTTTGGGACGCATCTCCATGGATAACAGCAGTTTTGAGAGTACGCAAAAAGAGCTGCTCATTTTTGATGATGCGCAAGACGTTGCCATGCAGGGAAAGACTATTGCCTACGAAGTACTCACCGCGTTAAAACCTCACTTGAAACGGCACATTGTTTAAGAGGCGGTATGGATGAGAGCATCGGAAAATATCACGCCGTCTATGCCCTCATACGCCATCATCTCAATCTCATTTTCATGATTAATTTTAACAAGAATTTTGGCATCAAACAGATAGGTTTCGGCTATATTTTGTGCCTCTTTTGCCAATGATTTCGATAACATAACATAAGTTGCATCAAAATTTTCAGCATAAATTAACTCCGTAATATTGTTAACATCTACGGCAAAGCGTAACCGATTCTGCTGTAAATGGTGCAACATATCAAGATGGCTCTCATGAAATACTATATGAAGCACTGCATTGGCAGGAGTATGACTTATGGACGCAATATCTTCAATATGATAGAAGCGTTCCGATGCTATAAAACGGTGTCCAAACAGTAGCATTAGGATGCCTCCATACACTCTTTTGAGCAGTAGTAGCGCCGCTCTTTAATGAACGCATCGCCCACACTGCAGTATGTACCGCATGTGACACACGCTACCATCTCGCTACTGTGTTCTTCCATGGTCGATTTCGTGCTCGTCTTTAGCGGTTTTTTCTTGATAAAAAAGTAGTAAATCCCCGCCACAACAACAATAACTAGTAACCATTTCAACATATTTTCTCCCTACATTCGAATTAACAGATAGTGTCGTTCTGCTGTTTGTATAACCTCATAATTTAGACGTTCGTCAATCTCATCAAACACCTGCTCGCCCTTATAAAGCAGTATCAGCGTCCCCGTTTTAATATGTGCACGGCTCAGTGCCAACAACACGTTCGTATCAGTTACCGCACGCGAAGTAATCAGATCGTACTCTCCCCCTTCGAGTGCTTCGACACGACAGTTTTTTACCATGACGTTATGGAGTTTCAGATCCGCTTTGACAAATTGCAAAAAACTAGCACGCTTGCCCAGAGGCTCTACCAGACTCACTTGAGTCTGAGGCAGTGCCATTGCCAAAATCAGTCCGGGAAATCCGGCACCCGTACCAATATCCATCATATTATGGACTGAAGGTAAAAACGTCAAGGGAAACACGGCATCGTAAATGAACGCATCCACCATCGCATCACTTTTAGCTCCGGTAAGATTATGAATTTTATTCCAGCGAAACAGATGCCCCTTAAAACGTTGTATCTGCTCATAAAATCTCTCTTCGAGTATCAGATCATTCTGTTCCAAAAGTCGTTGAAGATGCATCATTACCTACATTTTTTTTTAAATTATACCCTAGAAGCGGTGACAATTTGATACCGTATTACATACTTTCACAAAATAGACTCAAATTATTCAAATTACATGTATTTATGTCGATATGTAAACAATATTTTGTGTAAAATAATGACAATTAAACTATTAGGAGTCTCCATGGCGGGAAAAAAACTCAATAAAAACAATCGTCCCACTGCTACCATTACCAATCATGAAAAAACATTAAAAAGTAGTGATTTTATTGTCTCCAAAACCGATACCAAAGGAACCATTATCTACTGTAACCAGATTTTTACCGAGCTCGCGGGCTACAGCGCTTCAGATATTATCGGCTCCAACCACAATCTTATTCGTCACCCGGATATGCCGCGTTTGGCATATAAAATTGCCTGGAATCTGATTAAAGAGAAAAAAGAATTTTTCGGTTTTGTTAAAAACCTCTGTGCCGACGGCGGTTACTACTGGGTCTTTGCCTACATTACCGCCGACTTGGATGACAACGGTAGCATTATCGGTTACACCTCCGTTCGGCGCAAACCGCCCCAGTCTGCCATCAATACGATTACGCCGATTTACAAGAAGCTTCTCGAAGCAGAAAGCCGCGGCGGTCTGGATGCTTCCCAGAAGCTTCTTAATGAGCTGCTGCAAGAACAGAACGTCAGCTATGACGAATTTATTATCACACTACAAAAAGATATCAAGGTATAGGAGCTCTTATGACACAACTTAAAAACCCAACAACCCTTATTTTACTTGTTTTGGCTCTGATCGCGGCTGCGTATCTGGCTGTTTTAGGAGCATTTATCGGTGCCGGCCTTATTGCTATTGGAGCTATTGTTGCCACCGTCCTCGCTTTAATGGGCGGCGCTTCTTCTTCGGGAGGATCACGTCACTATGAAGCACAGATTTTGGACCAGATCTTAAAAGTAATGGAACATTCAAAAAACGGTAATCTCGTCAATCGCATTATTCTTGGTGGCAATACTACCAAACTCGAACGCACGGCATGGGCAATTAATGATCTGCTGGATCAGATTGAGATTACCCTCAGAGAAGCCCGCTATACCATTGATGCCGTCAGTCACGGACAAATGTATCGCAGTATGTTTCCTGCTGGGCTGCAAGGAAATTTTAACCTTACCTCCAGCACACTCGGACGTGCTATCAACTCCATGAAAGTCAATGCCCGTTACCAACTAATGGGAGTACTCTCAACAGAGTTTGCCAAGCTCAACAACGGTATTGGCGGCTCTTTGGATATTATCAAAAATGATATTGTCAAAACTGAGAATGCTTTTCAGGAGGTAACCTCTAAAACATCGTCATCCGCAACATCGGCACAAGAGACCTACAGTGCCGTTGAACGTACCTCTACCGAAATCAGCAATTTAAGTGAACTTATTGTCGATACCGTCCATGCCATTGAGCAGATGAACGACAATGTCGGCGATATTACTTCAATTGTCAATCTCATTAAAGATATTGCCGACCAGACCAATCTGCTCGCCCTCAATGCCGCCATTGAAGCAGCACGTGCCGG
>JALUJE010000083.1 GCA_027057185.1 Helicobacteraceae bacterium
AAATTCGGCGGCAATGCACTCATCTTCAACTATAATAACACTTACAGTCTCCATGTATACTCTTTTAAAACACCTTTAATATCAATGAGTACGGGCAACTCCGTACTGATGCGACGGTACGCTTCCGTCTCAAATGCCTCAAACTCCCGATGGGCTACGGCAACAATAATTGCATCATAGCATTTGCTATGTTCAAATGGATTATCAATCATATTATACTGCGTCACTCTGCCATTCTCAACCCAAGGATCATAAATATCAATGTCACACTCGTACGTCTCAAGCTCATTAACAATATCGATCACCTTGGTATTTCTCATATCGGCGCAGTTCTCTTTAAACGTAATACCTAAAATAAGCACGCTGGCATGCCGGATCTTTTTATCGGCTTTAATCATCTCTTTAACGGTCTGCTCGGCAATATATTTTCCCATCCCGTTATTGACCTGTCGTGCTCCCAAAATAAGATTGGGCGTATAGCCCAGTGCTTCAGCTTTAAAGGTTAAATAGTACGGGTCGACACCAATACAGTGCCCTCCCACCAGACCGGGACGAAAGGGCATAAAATTCCATTTGGTTGCTGCTGCTTCCAAAACTTCTGCGGTATCAATATTCATGGCATTGAAAATGAGTGCCAATTCATTCACAAGTGCAATATTGACATCACGCTGTGTATTTTCAATGACTTTCGATGCCTCGGCCACCTTAATGCTTGAAGCACGGTATGTTCCTGCAGTAATAATGCTACCATACAGTGCATCGACTTCTTTGGCAACAGATGGTGTTGAACCTGAGGTCACCTTTAGAATTTTTGTTACCGTATGCTCTTTATCTCCAGGGTTAATACGTTCGGGGGAATAACCACAGAAAAAGTCTTTGTTATAGACAAGCTGACTGCTTGCCTCAAGCTCTGCTACACACACTTCCTCCGTCACCCCAGGATAGACGGTCGACTCATAAATAACAATATCGCCCTGCTTCAGTACCGTTCCTATCATCCGTGATGATGCCATCAGCGGTGTCAAATCGGGCATATTAGCATCATCAATTGGTGTTGGTACCGTAACAATAAAGCGTGTACATTCACGTAAGTCTTCAATTTTGATAGTATAAGTCAGTGTTGCTTTAGCCTCACTAAGTTGCTCCTGAGTGAGCTCCAATGTGGCATCAAAACCTCTTTGCAGAGCCTCTACGCGCTGTTGAGAAATATCAAAACCCACTACCTGATATCCTTGACATGCAAAGGCATGCGCCAGTGGTAGTCCAACATACCCAAGACCAATAATAGCAATACGCTCGTTTTTCATTCTATCCTCTTAATGACCGTCAAATATAATACTGTATTCCAGCCCTTGAGAACTGGTCAGTGTAAGTGTACCTTTTAACTGCTTAACACAAAGATGCACCAACTTGACTCCCAGAGAATTATTGCGTAACAACGCTTCGGGTGCTTCCACACCCCGTCCGTTGTCACGACAGGTAAACCGATAACCGTTCTCATCATGCTTAAGTGCCAGTGTCACGGTACCGCCGTCATGGTCGAATGCATACTTAATACTGTTAGTCAGCAGTTCATTGGCAATAATACCCAGCTGCAGCATAACTTCCAAAGGGACTTTCATCTCCTTAGCATCAATGGCTATCTTAATTTTTTTCTGATTGGAGAACATTCCCAACAGTAGTACCGAGAGCTGTTTCATATAGGCATGAAAATCAATATATTCAAAATCATCACACTGATAAAGCATCTCATGTACCATAGCAATAGATTCAATACGGGTTTTGCTTAAACGCAGCTGTTCTTTGCCTTTGCCTTCGGTTCGGTTTGCCTGAAGTCCAATGATGGAGGCAATAACATTGAGATTGTTTTTGACACGGTGATGCACCTCTTTTAAGAGCATCTCTTTTTGTCGGTTAGATGCATCGAGTTCATCAAATGTTTTGATAATGGAGAAGTGGTAGAGCAGTCCAAAAATATAAATAATTAGCGCCGTATAGGCAAGATTAAACAGTGCTCGGGGATTTTGTACCAGAGGATTTTCAGGATTGTTGAGAAACTCCATATAGAGCAGCCCCGCCATTACCGTAAACAGCAGTATTGTCAGAAGTAATGAATAGCGTAACCGAATAAAGAGCAACGTAGTTAAGGGCAGTAACAACACAAAGACTACCGACATGGTAGCAAAACTGTTAATGTAAATCAGCGTAAACAGTGCCGTCGAAAGAATAAATAAGAAGATATAGGCACTAATACTCAAGTGCTGATAACGTACTAAATACCACAGACCGGCAATCAAAGCCACAATCACCGTAAATTCAATGGCGGCATTGTCATACCGTTCCGAAAAAAAATCAATGCCCAGAGCTAATGCATTCACCACAATCAGCGTCATATAGAAACGGTACAACAGTGTCATTTTATGATCGTTAACCGGCAGTCTAGGTATGAACCTCATCATCAATGCTCCTCCTTAGATGATACCACCTGTTGCATCACCTGTTCGAGCATTGCGACCATATTAACAGCGTCATAACGACGTCTCACGATGTCATAGCCACCTGCTCCACATGCTTTAACGCGATCTACATGTAAATTTTCTAAAATATTCACTAGGGTTTGCTCCTTTTGCATATCAAATAACCAACCGTTACACTCTGGTTCAATCAATTCCGGTAACGCTCCGTTCATACTGGCAATAACCGGTTTGGAGTATGCCATTGCCTCTATGGCGCTAAAACCGAATCCTTCCCAGCGGGAGGGCATAATAACCATATCACATCGTAGCAGCAGCTGGGGGATCTCTTGGTAATCGACCCAGCCATGATCGACAACACCTTCGGGAATGGCAACCGTATGATTGATGACACTTTTCCCGGCACAGTGCCAGCAAATATGCTCTTGTGGAAACCTTGCAATAAACGACATCAGCCAGTCAAATCCTTTGGCATAGTCGTACCGACCCAAAAAGAGAATATTGTACTTCTGCTTCTCAAATTGCTCTGCCTTGACATAGGGTTTTAGTGGCTCTGCTTTCAATGATATGCCGTGAGCGATGTGGTAGAGCCTCTCCTTAGGTATTCCAGCTTCAAGGGCTTTGAGATGTTCATTTTCAGAGATGGTCACAATCGCATCGCTGCTATACGACAATCCCCGCTCAATCACTCGATATATCCAGGATTTCAGACGATTTCCTTGCATTAAAAATGACCAGCCGTGAGCACAATAAATGACTTTGGGTCGTTTCGGGAGTCCTAAAACCGCCAGCCGCGCAAAAATTCCGGCAAAAGAGCTGTGCACATAGAGTATATCGGGTGATACCTTCTGAATAACCTTTCGTGTCACCCAAAAAGCATGCCACACTCCAGTAACGCAACGATCATACGGATCGAGCGATACAAAGCCACTCCGATTAGTAATTCGTGATTCACTGCCACTTTCAGATGCTAAAATACTTACCTGATGCCGCAGAGACTGTGCGTCACAGACCGTTTGAAGATATGTTGCCAAACCGCCGTTGACCCAGTCTGCTACATGTAAAATTGTCACTGTTGTCTACCTGATATTCGAATGAGCCAAAAAACAAGCCCTATATTTCGAATCCACCCCTGTTTAAAGAGACGGTATCTCCATACCAGTCGCAAACGCTGTAGCGCTGATGACGACCGCAAACGGCGCATCGCATCAAGTATCTCGGCACAACGTCCTAAATCTTCTTGAGGGCAATGTTCGAGCAATCCTTCCGCCTGATCAATCTGCCGTCCCAGTACGGCATCAAACTCATCGTCATTATAATACTTCAGAGCTTTTGTAACAATATAGGACAAATTAAACTTCGGAGCACCGCCACTGACGTTAGTGGTATGCTGTCGATAGGACAAAGTGGCATCATCAATAAAATCGATAACACCCAGTGAAGAGGCAATCAGTCCGATCCAATGATCATGCATCACACTGTTTGCATGAAACGGTAGCGCACGCCATGCCAGATGACGATTCAAAATCATTGTACATCCGGTAACGTTACAC
>JALUJE010000084.1 GCA_027057185.1 Helicobacteraceae bacterium
GTCTATGGTAATATCTTGTACGCTTGCCCCCTCTTTGGAGGCTTTGGCATTGGTCATCATCTCAATAGTGGAAACTGTAGCGTCAATAAAGCGGGGCAGTTCATTTACGAGTACTTTATTGAGGGTGCGCTTGCTCTGGATGACGGCTGCACTGCTACCACCAAGTTCTTCTAGAAGCTCTTTATTTTCAAGAATATCTTCCATTTTATCAAAAAACATAATCCCGGAGTCTTCCAGGTCATTTTTAAAGGATTCTGGGGTTTTTTCAAACGTCAGTCCAACAAAGCAGAGCGTAGCGTTATACTCCGCTGCAGCAGAAGCGAGTTTGGCAAAAAAATTAAAGGCGTGAATATTCATAGAGACCACTTTGTACGCATCGAAAATGAACAGTCTGAAGCCGACATTCAATGAGTTGTTGTGGTAGGCGATATTGAAGCTGTCGGAAATTTCGGCATCAAGATAGTTTGAGACGGAATAGATGATGGCATTACCGCGTACCCGAGTGGCAATTTTTTGTCCAAACAGTCCTAAAAAGGTCTCCTCAACAATAACGTCAAAGGTTTCGGCATGCCGTTTTTTTTCTTCAAACTCTTTACGGCTCTGGGCAATAATGGGGTGATGACCGTTATCGAAGAGTTCAATGGCAATAGACGAGCGTTGCGATGCTTCAGGATTGTAGACCAAAACTTTTTTAGAGGACTCACTGTTGCTTGCAGCAAAAAGCGTGGCAATTTTTTGGGTGCGGAAGAGGGAAAAATTTAGATCATTTTCATAAAATTTTGAGATTGCCAAATATTTTTTGGTATCGTAATCGCAAAATCCGATGACAACATGTAATTTAGAACGAATACCCGAGAGGAGTTTTACAAAAACATCCAGACCGTTTTTATTGAAAAAAATAACTTTTTTCAGTGATACAAGCAGCATGTCAATATTGAGTTTTTCCGTTGCCTGTATGTCTTCGAGACTCAAGAGCATCGGAACATTCGTACCGTCTAAAAAACCTTGCGGATGAAAAATGCCGATCCTATTTTTAACTACGGCTCTCATTGTATCTCCATTAATGACATAAACTCGCTGTAAACAGGGGTGACATACTCAATATGAAAATCAAGAAAATCGTTAAGCCCGGCTTCAATATAGGCACCTTTGGAAAACTCGTAAAAAAGTAGCAGATGCATCCATTTTCCAAGTGTGTTCAAGGTCTCATTTTCTGAAGACCGGCGACCTGAAGCAGACTGTACAATGATAGAAATGTTTTCGGGCATCTCCCATTTTTGCGCAATAAGTGTACACACATCAAACAGATCCATACCGCAGAGTCGCTGTAAAATAGTATTGTAGTCAATGGCTTTAACCGAACGCAGCAGTGCAACGTCGGTATGATGCTCTTTAAAAAGAGCTTCACAGACAATGATACTTGCAGGTAGTAGTGTAATGGCGCTTTCAATATCTTTGTCGTCAATATGAGAGTGCTGTAAGATACGTTTCCATTGGTGATTGAGTTGAGCCTGCAGCTCAAAAAAGTGCGTGTCGTTGAGTGTAAAAAGTTCCCATTGGTCAGGACGTAACAGCGTCAACATATAGTTGTAAAGAACCTGTTGTGCCCCGGAAGTACCTAAAATACCGAAAATCTGAGAGAGCTCACTGACCTCATTTTTAAAACCATAAACCGGTTTATTGACAAGCGTTTTTAAATAGGTATGTAAGGCTTTGTCCTCTTCAGCACATTTTGCGGCTTTGGTTAATTCCCCCTGATTAATAAAGGCAAGAGTCGCCTGAAGCACCTCGGGTGCGGGTGGAATCTGTGCAATATACGTTTTAATGTCGTCAGGTTTAACCATAATAATTATTTCCAGTGTAAGCTTGGTAGTAATTCTATCTTGATTCATATAAAGTATTGTTTAAATCGAAGTTAGATAGAATGGTTTCAGAGATTATGCAGTAGAGCATTTATGGGTGGTTAAGTTCTACTTTGGTTTGCCTTAGGTATAATTCGCCACAAATTTTACGCAAGGAGCCCAATATGGCGAGACGATGTGCTATCAGTGGTAAAGGCCCAATGAGCGGAAACAATGTTTCACATGCGAAAAACAGAACCAAGAGACGGTTTCTTCCGAATCTTAGAACCGTTCGCATTATGTTAGAAGATGGAACGACTAAAAAAATTAAAATTTCAGCTTCAGAACTCCGCACACTGAAAAAAAACTCGTAACCACTTAAGGTTATATTGTTGAAGAATCTGATTAAAAAGATTCGCAGAACACTTCATTGGGAGTCTACTCCCAAACCCGACACTTATTTATTACCTGATTTGTATAGTCATTTACGGGCATTTCGATTGCCGTTAGTTTTGACTGTTTTAATGATGTTTATCGGAACTTTGGGATACGTCATTATTGATGATTTTTCTTTAATGGATGCAGTCTATCAAACCGGTATTACCTTTACTACGGTAGGGTTTGGTGAGATGGCACCCATTTCAGATGCCGGACGTATTTTCACGATTACGCTTATTATTGCCGGATTTGCCACCTTTTCGATGGCAGTAGGTATTATGATTGCAGAGCTTAATCGTGGCAATATTGTCAAAGTCTTAAAGGAGCGCCATATGTTGTATCAAATTGCGCGTTTGAAAAACCATTTTGTTGTCTGTTACCATAATGATTACACCATTGAAGTAACCAAACAGTTGCGTGCTAACCATATTCCTTTTATTGTAATTGATCCAAGAGACGATATGGAAACCATAGCCAAGCAGTATAAATATCCCTATTACCTTCAGGATGAACCGCATACGGAAAAAGCGATGCTCAAGTCACATCTGAGTTCGGCAAAAGGGCTCATTACCATTTCTGGTTCTATTTCGGACAATATTGCGCTTATTGCATCGGTACGACTCTTTGAAAAAGAACATTTCTTACCGCGCCCGTACTATGTCATTAGTTCGGCGGAACATTTACGCGATATTGAAAAACTTAAAAAGCTCGGAGCCGATACGGTAGTTTCACCGACCAAACTGATGGCACAGCGGGTTAGTTCCATGGCAGCACGACCAGATATGGAAAATCTTCTAGAAGAGTTTTTGTACCGTAGTGATACGCCCTTGGACATGGAAGAGCTGTTTGTGCCAAAATTTAGCTGGATGGTACTTAAAAAGCTTAAAGAGACGCATCTGCGAGAGATTGCTAATGTTTCGGTTGTGGGTGTCACAAAAAAAGACGGTAAGTTTACTGCCATGCCAAAAGGGGATGTTCTGGTGACCAGTGAGTCTAAATTACTGGTGATTGGAACTCATGAGGGGATTCATATGACCAAAGGTCTGATCCGATTGCGTAAACGCCCCCAAGAGCTGAGCTATGTATAAGATTGAAAGTATTGAGGGAGGTGTTTGTGCTGCTACGGGATTTTTTGCTGATGGTGTGAGTGCCGGACTGAAGCCCGATGGCGCGAAAGATATGGCATTTATTTACTCCGATACGTTGTGTGAGATCGCTTCAGTGTTTACAACGAATAAAATGACGGCGGCACCCATTCGTCATTTTCGACGTTATGGCAGATTTGAGAGTAATTTTGTTGTCATAAATGCTAAAAATGCCAATGCCATGACCGGGGATGCCGGCATGGAGTGTATTGATGACGTGTTGGCGGTGGCCTCGGCACGTTTTAGAGAAATTCATAATCCTATTATGAGTTCGACGGGGGTGATCGGTGTGCCACTTCCCATAGAAAAGATTAAAGTGGGGATTCGAAAATTCAATCTACGCGTGAAAAACTCCAATGCGGCTGCAGCGGCGATTATGACGACGGATCGTTTTGCCAAACAGACGGCAGTGCGTGTCACTTTGGAAGATGGTAGCAGTTTTCATATCGGCGCAATTGCCAAGGGTGCAGGAATGATCAATCCGGCGATGGCGACGATGCTCTGTTTTATTACTACCGATGCTAACTGTAATTCAGAGGCCATGCAAGCAGTGCTTAACAATGTAGTACAACGTACCTTCAATGCTATTAGTGTCGATGGTGATACGTCAACGAACGATACGGTATTATTGTTGTCAAACAAACAGAGTCACTGTTATGATGCTACAGCATTTCAAGAGGCACTGGAGCAGGTGATGCTCTATCTGGCAAAAGCTATGGTACGTGATGGAGAAGGTGCGAGTAAACTGGTGACTTATGATATTACCGGTGCGCTTAATGATGCCGAAGCCCAAGTCGCTGCGAAAGCTTTGAGTACTTCACTTTTGATGAAGACAGCGCTTTTTGGTGAAGACCCAAATTGGGGACGAGTTGCTTCAACTATTGGTGCCAGCGGTATTGCATGCGATGAGAAGCGTTTGAGAATCGCCTTTGATGATGTCTGTGTCTATGACAACGGAGTTATCTCTTTTGATGAGACAATGGAGCGGCGTGCTGCTGAAGTGATGCAGCGCAATGCGTTTACAATCTCCTGCGATATTGGCTTAGGAAAAGGACATTTTCAGGCATATGGGTGTGACCTGGGATATGAATATGTCAAAATCAATGCCGATTACCGCACGTAAATGGTTGTGGCACAAAAATTTACTTTTCAGTATAATCGTCTCGAAGATCGGTTGAAAATGTTGATTAACTACGATTCTGTGACGGCACGAATGGACTTTTTTATTACCCGTGCGATGTTGTTTCGCCTTATACCGGTGATTGAACAGTTGTTGATCAAGTGTTCAGAAACATCGCCGAAACCGCATCGCGAATTTAGCAATTTACATGTAAATTCGTCATTATCCACGGCGACCCGACATCAGACAGATACTACGACACTGGAATTATTGGATACTCAGACAGCACTGCTCTTGGAAAAAGTTGATTTGACATGGCATGCAGATGTGAGAGGTGTTAGGCTTCTCTTTTATGCTAACGGGAAGGCAGAATGTCAAGCAATGTTAAGTGCGAAACATTTTGCCGATGTGGTACACGGTATGATACGCGTTGTGCCTCATACCAGCTGGGGCATGGCACCGAATATACTGGAGATTTAACACTCTTTAGCAAAGTTTTACTACACAAAAGATACAATGGCGCATGAATTTAGCATAAGGGAAAAAAAGTATGCGGGGATATAAAATATTCGCAGGAAGTTCCAGTCGTGAATTTGCCATGGAAGTGTGTAAAAATCTTGATGTACCCCTCTCCAAAGCAGAAATTAAGCGTTTTAGTGACGGTGAAATCAGTGTTCAGATTAGCGAGAGTGTCCGTGGACGTGATGTTTTTATTGTGCAGTCAACTGGATCACCCTCAAATGATAATTTGATGGAATTGCTGATTATGACCGATGCACTGCGACGTTCGAGTGCCAGCTCCATTACAGCGGTTGTTCCCTATTTTGGTTATGCCCGGCAAGATCGAAAAGCAGCTCCTCGTGTCCCCATTACTGCGCGTCTCGTTGCCGATATGTATGAGACGGCGGGCATTGACCGGGTGGTTACTATGGATCTTCATGCCGGTCAGATCCAAGGGTTTTTTGATATTCCAGTCGATAACCTCTATGGTGCAATTGCATTTCAAGATTATATTCGCTCCAAGAACCTTCCCAACCCCATTATTGCCAGTCCTGATATCGGTGGGGTGGCACGTGCTCGCTATTTTGCCAAAAATTTGGGTTTAGAGATGGTGATTGTCGATAAACGACGAGAAAAGGCAAATGAGTCGGAAGTCATGAATATTATTGGAGATGTGGAGGGTAAAGATGTGATTATGATTGATGACATGGTTGATACCGCCGGAACCATGGTTAAAGCTGCCGCCGCACTCAAAGCTAATGGTGCAACATCGGTGATGGCCTGTGCTACGCATGCGGTCTTAAGTGGCAAGGCGTATGAGAATCTTTCCCAGGGTGATCTTGATGAACTGATCACAACCAATACCCTAGTGAGTCAACCCAATAACTGTATTAAGGTATTGAGTGTTGCGCCGCTGTTTGCCGAAGTGATTCGCCGCGTCTATCATAATGAAAGTGTCAACAGTCTTTTCAGCTAATGAAACATATTCGTAATTTTTCCATTATTGCTCATATTGACCACGGTAAGAGTACGTTAGCCGATAGAATCATTCAAGAGTGCGGTTCGGTTAGTGAGCGTGAGATGAGCTCTCAGATGATGGATACCATGGACATCGAACAAGAGCGTGGCATTACCATTAAGGCTCAAAGTGTCCGTTTGGATTATGTGAAAGATGGTGAGCATTATATTTTGAATCTCATTGATACTCCGGGACATGTCGATTTTAGCTATGAGGTGAGTAAATCGTTAGCCTCAAGCGACGGGGCACTGCTTATTGTCGATGCAGCGCAGGGGGTAGAAGCGCAGACCATTGCCAATGTCTATTTGGCACTTGAAAATAATCTGGAGCTGTTACCCGTGATTAATAAGATTGATCTGCCTGCAGCCGAGCCAGAGCGAGTGGCCGAAGAGATTGAGAATACTATTGGTATTGATGCCAGTGATGCTTTGATGGTCTCTGCTAAATCTGGCATCGGTATTCGTGAACTTCTTGATGCTATCGTCGATCGTATTCCTGCTCCAACCGGTGATCCCAAGGCTACAACGAAAGCGATTATTTATGACTCATGGTTTGATCCTTACTTGGGTGCCTTAGCTCTGGTTCGTGTGTTTGATGGGCAGATACGTAAAGGGCAGCACGTGATGCTCATGAGTAATAAAGAGCAGCATCAGGTATTGGACTTAATGTATCCGCATCCGCTTAAGCGCCGCAAAACTCCTACTGTTGATAGTGGTGAAATTGGTATTGTCGTGTTGGGACTCAAAGAGGTCTCTACGGTTAATGTAGGCGATACCATTACCGATGCCAAACATCCAGCACAAGAGAGTGTGGGTGAATATGCACCGGCAAAGCCCTTTGTATTTGCGGGAATTTATCCTATTGACACTGACCGATTTGAAGAATTGCGCGATGCTTTGGATAAGCTTAAGCTCAATGACAGCTCTTTGAGCTACGAGCCGGAGACGTCGGTCGCTCTGGGGTTTGGTTTTCGCGTCGGTTTTTTGGGAATGCTGCACATGGAAGTAGTAAAAGAGCGTTTGGAGCGGGAATTTAATCTTGATCTTATTGCAACGGCACCTTCGGTAGTGTACCATGTTTATTTGAAAGATGGTACTATGGTTGAAGTACAAAATCCTTCGGAATTGCCAGAAGTCAATCATATTGAACGTATTGAAGAGCCATATGTCAGAGCAACGGTGATTACCCCGACAGAGTATCTGGGTAATATTATGAATCTGCTTATCGGCAAGCGTGGTATTCAGGAGAAGATGGATTACATGAATGAAGAGCGGGTGTTGTTAGAATATGCACTGCCGATGAATGAAATTGTAGTTGATTTTTATGATACGTTGAAATCGATCTCAAAAGGGTATGCCAGTTTTGATTATGAACCGACCGGTTTTCAAGAGGGTGATTTGGTCAAGCTGGATCTCAAAATTGCCGGTGATGTGGTTGATGCTCTTAGTATTATTGTACCACGAAGTGCTTCACTTTCCCGTGGACGGGCTTTGGTGAAAAACATGAAAGAGATCGTCCCGCGCCAACTCTTTGAAGTTGCGATTCAAGCATCACTGGGTAATAAAGTTATTGCAAGAGAGACGGTGAAGTCTATGGGAAAAAACGTAACGGCAAAATGTTACGGAGGTGATATTACACGTAAACGCAAATTGTTGGAGAAGCAAAAGGCGGGTAAAAAACGTATGAAGTCTATTGGAAAAGTACAGTTGCCGCAAGAGGCATTTATGTCGGTTCTGAAGATGGACTGATATGCGCTGCATGTTGTGTGAAAACCTCTCGTTCTCACATATTTGTACTCCTTGTCAAGATCACTATCTTACTCCGGTACTGCACACTCAGACTATTGCCTCGAATGTGAGCGTACATTCGTTTTACAAATATGGTGATATCGAAGCGCTGTTGCATACCAAGCATACGCCGCTGGGGTTTTACATATATACTATTTTGGCACGGCGCGCTTTTCAAACCTTTGCAGAGTATTTTACATGGCAGAGGCCTGTTGCATCACTGAGTATTGATGACCATACTCGCAGCGGGTATTCGCATACGGCTATTTTAAACAAGGCACTTCAAAGCCGTTGTATTCGACCTTATTATGGAAAAATGAGAGCGAAAAACCGTGTGAGCTACTCAGGAAAAAGTCATACATTTCGGCTGAATCATCCACGAGATTTTACATGTTTGCCGATGGATGAGGAAGAGATTATTTTAGTTGATGATATTATAACCACCGGTACGACGCTGAGTGAAGCGTCACACTGCATTCATATAGCACAAAAACAGCTGCTTTTCTGTTTGGCACTGGCACATGTAGAATAAACATCTATTGGCGTACTCTCGTAAATAATGCCTCATGAGTTCGAAGCATTTTTTGGGCTTAGTTCAGTGGAATTATAATACTAAAGCAGACACCGCCGTTTTTGTTATAGTGAGTCAGTTTGCCGTGGTGGTGCTCTTCAATAATCATTTTAGACATATACAGCCCCAGTCCCGTACCGTTTTTTTTATTTTTGGTAGAGAAGTAGGGGTCATAAATCTGTTCACGAATGCTCTCATCAATACCGCCACCGTTATCGCATATTTCAACACCGATACCTTCAGTGACATCAAACGTGGTAATGGTTAATATGGCGCCATCCGTATGACGTTCCTTAAAATTGTCTTGTGCATTTTTAATTAGGTTTAAAAATACCTGCAGGAGTTCATTCTCATACATGAGAAGATGATGTTTGGAGTGAAAGCGTTTTACCAGAGTAATATTTTCGGTACTCAAAGAGCTTTCAATAATCTTAAAAGTTTTTTCCAAAGTACTGTTAATCGAGGTACAGGTAGAAATTTTTTCGCTTTTGTAGAAATTTCTAAAGTCATCAATTGTATTGCTCAATGTTAAAATGTAGTTCTCGATCTGCTCAAAATTATCATTGAGATATTGTTGATACGCCTGTTGTTCTTTCTCGTTTGTGAGGTTGAATTTATTTAGAGCATGTTTCAGTTTGATGCCGACTACGGTAGATGAGATGGCCGCCAGGGGCTGTCGCCATTGATGGGCGATCATACTGATCATCTCACCCAGTTGGGCCAGTCGTGACTGCTGCATCATCAACTGGTCTTTTTTTCGTAGCTCACTTACGGCTTTCGATACTTTTTTCTCAAGCAGGTGGTTGAGTGTTTCGAGTTCATTTTGAAGCTTTTCAAGTTCAAGATTCTTTTTTTTGAGTAACGATTGCCGGTAGAGAAAAATTGCCAATATGAGTGCCATGACACTCATGAGTTGTATGAGAAAGGTATAGTCGGTTCTTGCGATGGTGTTGGTTGTAATCCACCGTTGGTAGATGTCATGACGTTCTTCAGATGTAATGGAGTGCAAAGTTTTATTGAGAATGTTCAGGAGTACTGGATTGTCTCGAGCGACACCAATGCTCACTTCAACAAGAGGTGTTTCTAGTTTGGTGGCAATTTTGAGTTCGCCGATGTAGGATTTTTGTATGGCATAAGAGAGTGAACGGTAGGGTCCTAAAAAACCGTAAAACTCTCCGTCACGCACTTTTTCAAAGGCAATTTCGGGGCTAAGGACTTCAACCAGTTCAAGATTGGGGTAGCGTTGATGCAGTAATGAAGTGGCATGTGAGATCCCGGAAATAATGGCAATTTTTTTGTTATGAATGTCCGATAAATCATTAATATAGGGACGGTTAATGGCTGTTACCATAGCAAGATTGTCGTGAAGATAACTACGGGTAGGACTGACGAGCGGATGCGATGTGTTATGAGAACTGATATGGGGTACGAGTTTGCAACGCTTTTGTTGTAGGTAGATGGATGCTTCTGCTCTATTTTTTACCGGAATAAAATTAAAGATGAGGGAGGATTTTTCAGATAAGAGACTGAAAAAATCAATAGAGATGCCGTTATATCCTGAAATATCTTTGAGGGTATAGGGTGGAAAATCCAAGTCCATACAGACATTGACCACTTTTGTCTGATTAATATAGGCTTTTTCCCGAGCGTTGAATTTGAGTTTATGTTTGGTAAAAAGCATGTCATCAATAGCAATATCTCGGTGCTGGAGTTGCATAATTTTGTACATGTCAAGCATATTTTGGAGCTTGTTATAATCGAGATTGCCAAGGGGTGCGCCATTTTTGTAAGCAAGTTCTTTTAAGGTTTGTCCTTCGTACTGTAGTGCCTCAAGTGTTTTATGTTGCGTATTGTAGCGATTAAAAATGAGTGTTGCAGTTTCATCAATATGAGAAAAAGCATATTCCCATCCTTTAAGAGAAGCTTCTAAAAACTTATTGGTACGTTCTGGATGCTCATATGCTTCTGTTTCACTGGTAAAGAGAAGATCATCGTAAAAATCAAATCCATATGCCTTAGGATCAAAAATTGTATAGTCGTAACCCTTTTGCTTAAGTAGATACGGCTCATTAGAGATATAACATGCCATTAAATCCGTAGTGCCGTTGATGAGATCGTCTAAATGAAGGGTATGCTTTAAAATAGTCATATCCGATACCGCGATGCCTCTGGATACAATCATCGCCTGCATGGCGACAGAAGCGGTTGTTTCTGGGAGTGTCATCAGACGTTTGCCCTTAAAGTCGTCAGTTGTGTTAAGATCCTTTCGCTTTAAACCCAACAGCACTAAAGGAGATGATTGAAATATGGCGGCAAGCAAAATGACCGGCGCACCTGCAGAGCGTTCTACGAGCAGGGTCGAACGTCCGGTACCGTAGGTTGCCTTGCCGTTAATGACTTCATCAACCGGCGTAATGCCGTTATGATACGGTTTTATCGTGACATCAAGACCGACATCACGATAAAAACCTTTTTCTTTGGCAATATAATAGCCTGCAAACTGAAACTGATCGAGCCATTGAAGCTGCAGCGAAACATGTTGCAGGGGCGTTTGAGCCTGGAGCGTTGATGTAAACAGTAAATATAGAAGAAAAACAGAGCCGCTAAAGTAGGTCACTATTGATTTTATACCCCTCTGCATAAATATTTTCAATGAGATTGCTCGGTATCTTTTTTCGTAAACGTTTAATCAGGGATTTTAGTGAGTTGGCATTAAACTCTTCTTCGGTATCACTATTGATAAACTCAAAAAGTTCATGGGATTTAAACGTCATGAGAGGATCTGAGAAGAGCAGGAAGAGCAGCCGTTTTTCATTTTTGGTGAGTTTGATCTCCTGATCATGGTAGAGCATACATCTCGCATCATGGCACCAGACATAGTCTCCTTTAATGGCAATGTTTCTTTGCTTATCACGGTTATTTTCAAGAGTAAAACAGACGTCGTAAATTTTGTCGATCATATTTTGAGTACTAAAAGGTTTTTGAATAAAACTGCTGACTCCCAGGTTGATGAGTTGAATCAGATATTCACTGTCATCATGTGCCGAGATAATAATAATGGGTTGATCTTTACGCAGTTTATAGAGTTCTGAAGTGAGTTCGATACCACTCATACGAGGCATTTTAATATCGGTAATGACAATATCATAATGACGACGATACCTATTATAGTAGCTATTGTACATTATCAAAGCATGCTGTCCGTCGCTGGCGGTATCTACCAGTGCAAAAAGCTCTTTAAACATAATTTCGGCACTTTGCCGTAGAATTGAGTCATCTTCTACAAACAGAATGCTTTTGGTGGAACTAATACGGTAAAGTTCTTCAGGATCTATCATTTATGTAACTCCTCATTTTATAGATAATTCAAGATACATGTAGTTTATCATTACTCGTGATCTAATGATTTTAGACCCTCTTGGGAAGCAGCATTTTGACGATCATAAGACGAAGGATTATATGGTGTGGAGGAACAGCCCGTAAAAACTAGCATAAGTACAAAAATTACCGACAGAAACGCCATGGAGAAGACCTCTTTATATAATAGTGATAAAGTTTTATATAATACTATAATTTATATTAAAAACAAAATAAAATATACTTGATATATAT
>JALUJE010000085.1:0-2371 GCA_027057185.1 Helicobacteraceae bacterium
AAGCCACGCCCATGCTCACCGGCACGGGCGGCTTCTATTGCAGCATTGAGTGCAAGCAGATTGGTTTGGTCGGCAATATCTTTAATAAGTTCAACGACCAGACTGATTTCACTGGAGCGTTCATTTAAGGAACCGATAGCATGGGTCATATTGCCAATAAGTTCAATAAGATGGGTGATGTCATGTGAAAGTTCCCGGGTGGTAATGAGGCTTTCATTGGAAGAAGCCGCTGTCTCATCTGCGATCTTGCTGATCTCACTGACATTGGCAAGAGAACTGTCAATATTGCTTTGTAAAATTGAGACACTGGCCTTAAGTCCTCCACTGGACTCTTCAAATTTAACGGCGAGATCACCACGAAGTTTGTCTTTGTTGTTCTGAATAATGGCATCGACACCGGTGGCAATAAAATTGCTGTTGAGTTTGAAGATACCGTTGAGACCGGCATCAAAAAGTTTTCTATGAGATTTTCCTTCACTGGCACTTTGGATAGCGGAAACGGAATTGCGCAAGGTCGCTTCGACTTGGTCAAGCATGTTGTTAATATTCCATGCCGCTTTAGCCAAAGGATCGTCCGGATCAATATGAGTAATTCGAGATTCCAAATTTCCCATGGCAGCATGAGAGGTGACCTGTTCAATGGCTTCTCCCAGAGAAGATTTTCTAACCTTGGAGGGCGATAACAAACGCATCATAGCAGACTCCTTTTTCGTCTAATAGGGTATTGAGATAGCGCATGGAGCCATCGACACCTTCGCGTTGTTCTATCTGGATCATCTCCCGATAGAGAGTGCTAATGCTCTCGATAGCCTGTTGATTGGGTTTAATGCGTACCGAGTAGTAGCCAATAACATTGCCAAGAGTGTCCAAAGAGGCGGTAACATTGGCAAATACCCAATAGTGGCTCCCATCTTTGGAGAGATTCTTGACATAAGCGAAAATTTCCTCTTTTGCCTGAATTTTCTGCCACAGCAGTTTGAAAATACCTTTGGGCATATCGGGATGACGGACGAGATTATGCGCCTTTCCCAACAGTTCTTTTTCGCTATAACCCGAGATATTAATGAATATCTCGTTACAGTAGGTAATTCTACCATTGGTATCGGTTTTTGAAATAATAAATTCATGGGGTTCAATGGTAATCTCCCTGCCTGATGATAGCGGTCTGCTCATAATCCAATCCTCGATTTATAGGGTTTCGTGTTACTAAATCGGACATCATAGAAATATCTGTAATAAAATCGTCAGGAAAAGAGATGGTATGATACGAAAAACTTTACTGATGGATAGCAGATGACCAATATCACCATGACCTGTTTAAAAGATTATAAGCCCTTAGCGTTTCACATTACGAGCTGTGATTTGACCTTTGACATTGCAGACGATAAGACTGTGGTAACATCCCATTTACACATTAAGGCAGGAGATACTAAAAACATTCCACTGCGTTTACACGGTGAGATGTTGCAGTTGGAGTCGGTACACTGTAACGGAAGGCTGCTTTTGGCCAATGAGATGGAGTGCTCTTCCGAAGCACTGGTACTTCCGACAGTGACAACGTCATGTCAATTGCGTATTGTTACCATACTCTACCCACAGGATAATACGGCACTCGAAGGGCTCTATAAATCTGGAGGAATTTTTTGTACGCAAAATGAGCCTGAAGGATTTCGACGAATCACTTACTTCATAGACCGACCGGACAATATGACCCAATTTACTACGAAAATTATTGCCGATAAAAAGAAATATCCTGTATTGTTAAGTAACGGCAATCAAAAAGACAGCGGTGATCTCGACGGTGGTCTGCATTATGTTGTCTGGGAAGATCCTTTTGTAAAGCCCAGTTATCTTTTTGCATTGGTGGCGGGTGACCTTGGGGTGATTCATGATACTTTTACTACCGGAAGCCATCGTGACATTACACTCAATATTTACTGTGATAGAGGTAACGAAAATAAGTGTCTTTATGCCATGCAGGCACTTAAAGATGCCATGTTGTGGGATGAAACTCAGTATGGTAGAGAGTATGATTTGGATATTTACAATATTGTAGCAGTTGAGAGTTTTAATATGGGAGCCATGGAAAACAAAGGGTTGAATATTTTCAATTCAGTATATGTTTTGGCCAATACCGATACCGCGACCGATCAGAATTTTTTAGGGATTCAAAGCGTCATTGCCCATGAATATTTTCATAATTGGACGGGCAATAGAATTACATGTAGAGACTGGTTCCAATTGACTTTGAAAGAGGGATTGACGGTATTTCGTGATCAATGTTTCAGTGCCGATATGAATTCCCCGGTAGTACAACGTATTCGTGATGTCAAGGCACTTCGTGAACGCCAGTTTGTTGAAGATTCCGGAC
>JALUJE010000085.1:2381-4006 GCA_027057185.1 Helicobacteraceae bacterium
CTACAGCTCACAGTATTAAACCGGACTCCTATATGGAAATCAATAATTTTTATACTGCTACCATTTATGAAAAGGGAGCTGAGGTCATCCGGATGTTTCATACGCTTTTAGGTGCAGAGGCTTACCGGGAGGCAATGGATCTTTACTTTGACACGTTTGACGGCAAAGCGATTTGTACCGAAGATTTTTTTTGGGCCATGCAGCAAAAGAGTCCTCTTGATCTTCAACCGTTTCAACGGTGGTACACACAGATGCGTACCCCGCAACTGTATGTGAATACTGAGTACAATTTGCATACCGATGAACTGAAAATTACATGTAAACAGGAGATTCCCGATGACGTTGAGGGGAAACAGCAGGCTCCCTATATGTATCCGCTGCGCATGGCGCTACTCAACCGTGATGGCAGGAGCATTCCGTTGCATATTGCCAGACAGCCGCTTATTTCCCGTGGGATATTATTGATTACTAAGGCCGAAGAGACCTTTGTTTTTAAGCAGGTGAAACATTTTGCACAACTCTCTTTTAACAGAGCCTTTAGCGCACCGATTAAATTACATGTAGAACATCAGGATAACATTTTTTTAATGCAGCATGATGATGACGGGTTCGTACGTTACGAAGCAGCGCAGGAGGAGGCTGTCGCTGCCATGATGCAATCTGGTAATGACAGTCGTGCATTTGTCGATGCTTTTGGTGTGATGTTACGTGATGAGAAGATTGATCTGCTCTTTAAGGCAGAACTATTAGAACTGCCATCTCTTGGTCTGTTGATGCAGGAGCAAGGCAGTAATATTGATGTTGCCGCCTTGTATGAGGCACGTGAACGACTTTTAAAAACGCTTGCGATGACCTATGATGATCTGATGGTAGCGCTATACCAGAAACTGCATGAACCAAAGAATGTTCACTTGGATGCGACATCACAGGGAAAACGTGCGTTGAAAAACCGGTTGCTCTCTTATATGGCGCGTCTGTCAACGCCTCAGAGCAAGGCACTGATTTTGGACCAATACGAGCACTCCTGTACTATGACAGATCGTCTGGCGGCACTGACACTGTTAGAGCGGTTCGCACCAGAAGATGCTACGGAAGCACTTCAGGATTTTTATGATACGTATTCCAAAGACATGTTGACGCTCAACAAATATTTTGCACTTCAGGCCGCGTCAGAGCGACATGACACGCTAGAGCGGGTACGACAGCTTGAATACGATGCACACTTCGATAGTAACATTCCCAATCGGGTACGAGCACTTTTTGGTTCATTTGCCAGAAATATGCTGCATTTTCATGCTGTTGATGGTCAGGGATATGACTATATTGCCCAGAAAATCATTGCACTTGACCGTATTAATCCTGCTATTGCCTCGGGACTTGCGGGGTCGTTTAACAGGTATCGACAGATGCAACCTGTCAACCAGCAACAGATGCAAAGTGCATTAGAGCATATTATGAGGGTTGAGACGCTGTCAAAAAATGTGTACGAAATTGTCGATAAAATTCTTAAGCAGCAGGAAAACCCAGGGTTGCGGGTTATTCATCAGACCGGCATTGCGGATGAAGAAAAAGTCAGGACCGGTTATGCGGAGAGCGGTATCCAGGCAGAGGTTGCCTCCTTTTTC
>JALUJE010000086.1 GCA_027057185.1 Helicobacteraceae bacterium
CGATTGTTCCTATTGCGCCGGTACACCATGCATATGCGGAAGAGTTACATGACAAACTTCTTGATATAGGCGCCGATTCCGAGCTTTTTAGCAAGAATGAGAGCCTCAATAAGCGTATTCGTACTGCAGAGAAAGGTCGGGTTCCCATGGTTATTGTCGTTGGCGATGACGAAGTGGCACACCATACCGTGGCCGTACGTGATCGTCGAACACGAGAGCAGTACAGTTTAGGTGAAGCAGAGTTTTTAACTATGATTCAAGACAAAATGAAAGAGGTACATTTTTGAGTAAAAAAGATCAGGTCATTATGAATGATGACATTAGAGTCCCTGAGGTTCGTTGTAATGTTGACGGCGAAGAATCGCTAGGCGTTGTTTCTATTGATGAAGCAATGGATAAAGCTAACGAGATGGGGCTTGATCTTGTCTTGATCGCTCCCAATGCCAATCCGCCGGTTGCCAAGGTAATGGATTATGGTAAATATAAGTACCAGGAAGAGAAAAAACTCAAAGAGCAGCGCAAAAATCAGACAAAAATCGAGATAAAAGAGATTAAACTCTCGGTAAAAATTGCCGACAATGATATTAACTATAAAGTAAAACATGCCCGGGAGTTTCTGGAATCAGGAAAGTTGGTCAAGTTCCGTGTCTTTTTACGTGGACGGGAAATGGCGCATCCGGAGGCGGCAAAAGCAGTGCTAATGAAGGTGTGGCCGATGGTAGAAGATGTCGGGCATATGGACAAGCCGCCAAAATTTGAAGGGCGATATTACAATATGCTCGTCACGCCACTTAAAGACGATAAGAAAAAATAGTTTTGCGGGTATGGCATTAAGCAGCGTGTCCTCTGCCACTCAAAATACATGTAAATTTTTTTTGTAATCATTGTGAAATTTTGCTATAATTCCAGACCTCGAATTCTAGAGAATTATACGAAAGGAGTCCTACGATGCCTAAAATGAAATCGGTTAAAGGCGCAGTCAAGCGTTTTAAAGTCAAAAAAAATGGGTCGATTAAGCGCGGTACTGCATACAGAAGCCATATTTTGACCAAGCAAGATGCTCAGACACGTCGTGAACAAAACCGTTCAAAAACGGTAGCTAAAGCTGACGAAAAAAATATTAAAGCCATGATCGCGTAACAGCAGCATATCATAATCTCCACAAAAAAGTGGGCAAGTCCGTGTTAAACGGCACCTTAGCGCTTCTGCGTCAGGGGTAAAGAAAAGGAAAAAAATGCCAAGAGTAAGAACAGGGGTCGTCCGTAGACGTCGCCATAAAAAGATTTTAAAGTTAGCCAAAGGGTTTTACAGCGGTAGACGAAAACACTTTCGAAAAGCAAAAGAGCAGATTGAGCGTAGTCTTGTTTATGCATTCCGTGATAGAAAACAGAAAAAACGTGAATTTCGTAAATTATGGATTATTCGTATCAATGCGGCATGTCGCCTGAACGATATCAGCTACTCCCGCTTTATTAATGGATTGAAAAAATCCGGTATTGAACTCGATCGTAAAATTCTCGCCGATATGGCAATGAATGATGCCGCAGCATTCAGCACTGTGGTCGCACAAGCGAAAGCAGCACTGTAGAAATTTTCTCTACAGCGTTACTCCAAAATATATCCTCGCTCTTGCAGACAGCGTAAACACGCTTCATCTATTGTTTTGGGCTGGGAGGCGTTCTCGATAGCCTTCATGTCATAATAACGACACTCTCGAAAATCATTTTGTATCATCTCTTCACTGTGTCCTGCCGGACAGATGAGACCATTAACGGTGAGACTTTTGGAGCTGCAGCCGCTATAGACGAGAAGGGTCATGGTAAGAGTCAGATACGGTATTTTCATTCGCAACTCTTTAGACTGTCGGCAAAGAGGTATTGATGATCTTGCGGCAATGCCTCGTACAGGTGATGTGCCAGGTTGCGAATTTCCCACAAGGCAGCTTTGTCGCTACGCAATGCAATAAAGTTTTGCAAACTGCGTGCATTACAACTCCAGGTAAGTTCTGTTTTATAGCTTTCGGGGAGACAATACTTGGCGCGATCGTTAGAGATGCCGGCATTGAGTACCTGGCGTAAATTCTCGAGAGCCTGAATGCTCATTTCATCTACGAGTGCAATTTGGGTTAATACTAAATATTTTGAGGCACGCTTGATATCAGTTGCATGAAACGGATTCTCATCTTTGAGCTCTTTGAGGGTGTAGCGGGTACTTTTGACCGAGAGCGATGCCATGCGATGGCGCGCGAGCTCTTGTAGTAATGCACGACTAACGCCTTGAATGTAAAAATTGTAGGTAAGGTGTTCGAGCGTTGAGGCATGCTTGAATTTGTTGCCGACCCTGTCTATGAGCTCACGATCTTTGTCGCCACCGTTATCACTCTTGTCAAAGCTCTGCCAGCAGGTGCGTATGGCGTTGGCGCAGACCACGAGCGGTGTGTAGTGGTTAAGGGTTACCTTCATGTATTATCCTGTCAATAGTTACGTTCATTATAGCAAAATTACTTTGAAGAAGGCGAAGAATGTTCTAAGAGTACGACAGAATACGAAACGCTTCTGTCGCACTCACGTGACTACATCACGAATACATTAGGAACAATTAGAGGATATTTTTTCATTTTTCTATAGATATGTTTGCGTACCACCTGTCTCAGGTCATTTTCCATGGCTTTTGGATTTTCAATATGACCGGCTTTGAGATTGACCATAAAGTGCTCCAAAACATCTTCCATCTCTTTGGCAAATGCTTTATCCTGTTTATCGGCAACGAGACCAAACGAGGTGACACGAGGTTTGGAGATAAGGTGTGAATCCGTTTCGCTTACCTGCGCTACAATCATCACAATACCGTCATTGGCCATTTTTTGGCGATCGATGACAATATCATCTTCAATTTGATGATTGTTCTGATTGTCAATATAGGTTTTTCCGGTTTTAACACTTTTGACTTTGCGCATAAACTTGGGACCGACCTCAATACAGTCGCCATCGGTCATGAGTAGAATATTTCGCTCAGGAATACCACATGCCATACCGGTCTCTTTATGTTTCATGATATGGTTGTATTCTCCGTGAACCGGTAGAAAAAACTTGGGATTGGTAAGGCGTAGTAGAAGTTTTTGTTCTTCAATGCTCGCATGACCGGAGACATGTAAATCGCGATCATTGGCTACTTTGGCACCGGCACGCTGCAGGTGGTTGAGCATACCGGAGATGGAACCTTCATTACCGGGAATGGCACGGGAAGAGAGTACAATGAGATCGGTTGGTTTAATTTTAATATGGCGGTGTTCTCCAATGGACATACGAAAGAGTGCCGAGTTAGCCTCTCCTTGGGATCCGGTGGTCACGATGAGGACGTCCTTATCATTCATACGACTGACCTCATCGGCATCGACAAAAATATTTTTTGGAAGCTTAATGTAATCGTATTGCATGGTTACTTCCAGATTTCGCTCCATAGAACGTCCAATAACACAGACTTTTCGTTTGTGCTTAATGCCGTACTGAATGGCCTGATAGACACGATGTACATTTGAACTGAATGTTGAAAGAATGACCCGCCCCTCTGCCTTGGCAAACATGCGATCGAGCGCGGGGGCAACGGTGAGTTCACTGGGTGTTATCTCTTTGTTATAGGAGTTAGTAGAGTCTGAAAGCATACATAACACGCCTTTTTCGCCATAAGCAGCAAAGCGATGCAGGTCCGCAGTATAGCCATCTACGGGGGTATGATCGATCTTAAAATCTCCAGTATGAATAATGGTACCTGCCTCAGTAGTAATGGCAAGTGAGGAGGAGTCCAAAATGGAGTGCGTCATGTGCATCCACTCAATTTCAAAGTCATTTCCAATGTTATAGATTTTCCGTTTTTCCACCGGATTAAAATAACGTCGAAACTCTTTTAGGTGATGCTCATCAAATTTGTTGCCGATCATTGCTAGCGGTAGCGGTGTTGCATATATGGGAAACTGCATCTCTTTGTAGAGATAGGGCATTGCTC
>JALUJE010000087.1:0-1617 GCA_027057185.1 Helicobacteraceae bacterium
CATTAGATCTATAAGTTATATCATACCCTTTACCTATTTTACAGAAATTATTCGAGGACTGCTGATTAAACAGACACAAATAGTTGATCTGCTGAATGCTTACTTGGCTTTGTTGCTGTTTTTGATCGTATTTGTGGGACTGAGTTTGCTGATTTTTAAAAAATATGTTAAAGGGTAGGTAAGGCTAAGGAGGTTTGAAAATTTACATGTAAATGTTCAAAGCTCAATCTAAACCTACTTGATTATAATGCAAGAATTACTTTCATGGAGGTGACCTCGTTTGAGTGTACAACCGTTTACCCATCTGCATCTACATACCGAATATTCACTGCTTGACGGAGCCAACAAAATTTCCAATCTAGTCGAGCGGGTTAAAGAGCTTGGTATGAGTTCGGTCGCTATGACCGACCATGGCAATATGTTTGGTGCAATTGATTTTTATCAGCAGATGAAAGCAGCAGGTATCAAGCCCATTTTGGGCATGGAAGGCTACATCCACAACGGTGAGACTTTAAATGACAAGACGACCAAACAACGATTTCACATCTGTTTGTTTGCAAAAGACATGGCTGGTTATAAAAATCTTATGTACCTTTCGTCACAATCGTATATTGACGGATTTTACTACTTTCCGCGTATTAACAAAACACTGTTGCGCGAGCACTCCAATGGGCTAATCTGTACCTCGGCGTGTCTTCAGGGAGAAGTAAACTGGCATCTCAATGTGAACAATGAGCGCAATCTCAAAAACGGTGCCGGTGGTTATGATGAAGCCAAGCGGGTAGCGTTGGAGTACCAAGAGATTTTCGGTGATGATTTTTACCTGGAGATTATGCGCCACGGCATCGTTGATCAGCACTATATTGATGAGAGTATTTTACGCATAGCTCATGAAACCGGCATTAAGGTGGTTGCTACCAATGACACGCACTACACGTTTCCCGATGATGCGCAGTATCATGAGGCATTTATGTGCATTGGTATGAATAAACTGTATGACGACCCCAACCGTCTGCGTCATTCGGTACATGAGTTTTATGTGAAAAGTCCTGAACAGATGCAACGGCTTTTCGCCGACATTCCTGAAGCCCTTGAACATACGCAGGAGATCGTAGATAAATGTAACGTTGAGTTGGATCTGGGCAACCCGACACCGCCAAACTTTAAGTTTACCCAAGAGTATGCGGCAGCAGAAGGCTTGCATATTGACAACAAAGATGATGCGCCTCTGGATGACAATGCGACCGAAGACGCGCGAAAACGGTGGCGTGATGCCGCAACCAAAAATGATATTGAGTATTTTATTCACCGTTGTAATATCGGTTTAAAAAATCGACTCAAACATGTACCGCCCCAACGCCATGATGAGTATCAAAAGCGGCTAGAGTTTGAGATGGAGATTATTAACTCCATGAAGTTTCCGGGTTATATGCTCATTGTATGGGATTTTGTCAAGGTTGCCAAAGAGATGGACATTGCGGTAGGCCCTGGACGGGGGTCTGCAGCAGGGAGCTTGGTTGCCTATGCTCTGGAGATTACCGATATTGATCCTATGAAGTATGATCTGCTCTTTGAGCGCTTTTTAAATCCAGAGCGAGTCTCCATGCCCGATATAGA
>JALUJE010000087.1:1627-3990 GCA_027057185.1 Helicobacteraceae bacterium
CAATCAGGTTGCACAGATAATTACCTTTGGTTCGCTGCTAGCAAAAGGGGTAATACGTGACGTAGCCCGTGTACTTGATATGCCGCTTTCTCAGGCCGATAAAATGGCAAAACTTATTCCCGATGAGTTGGGGATTACACTTAATGGTAAGATGAAAAAAGGAGAACTCAAGCCCGGTGCATTTCAAAAAGAGCCGAAAATACAAGAATTGGTGGAACAGGATGCACAAGCGGCACGGGTCTGGGAATTTGCCAAAAAACTTGAAGGCTTAAAACGTAATGCGGGCATGCATGCCGCAGGAGTGGTTATTTCCAACGAAGAGCTATGGCATAAAACACCCATCTATAAACCTAGTGGTGAGGATCAGCCTTTCGTTACACAGTATTCACTGAATTATCTGGAAGATATTGACCTCATAAAATTCGACTTTTTAGGTTTAAAAACGCTTGATGTCATTCAAAATGCCATGACGCTTATTCAAACCATTCATCAGGTAGAAATTGATTGGCATAAAATTGATGAAAATGATCCAAAAGTTTATGAGACAATTCAGCAAGGTGATACGGCAGGAATGTTTCAAATAGAGAGTTCGGGTATGCAGGATCTCAATAAACGGCTTAAACCCGATAATTTTGAAGACCTTATTGCGGTTTTGGCACTCTACCGACCCGGTCCTATGGAGTCGGGTATGTTAGAGAGTTTTATTGAGCGTAAGCATGGTCGTGAAGCCATCGAGTACACATTTGATGCGATGGAAAGTATTTTAAAACCGACTTACGGGGTCATTGTTTACCAAGAACAGGTCATGCAAATTGTCCAGACTATTGGAGGATTCTCTTTGGGGTATTCCGATATTATTCGGCGTGCTATGGGAAAAAAGAAAGATATGGCAATGTACAATGCCGAGTTTTCCGAAGGTGCACAAAAACAGGGCTATGATTATGACAAAGCTTCCGGACTTTTTGATCTTATTGAAAAATTTGCCGGATACGGATTTAACAAGTCACATTCGGCGGCATACGCCATGATCACGTTTCAGACGGCATGGCTTAAAGTGTATTATCCTGCCGAATTTATGTCGGCACTACTCACCTCAGAGCGGGACAATACCGATAAAATTGTCAAGTATATTGACGAAGTTAAGCGTATGGGAATTACACTCTCCCCGCCGGATATCAACCATTCACATCTGGAGTTTGCGCCGGTTCTTAAGGAGGGACAGCGTTCCATTCTTTTTGGACTCGGTGCCATCAAAGGCGTGGGCAGCGCCGCGGTAGAATCTATTTTAGAGGTACGTGAAGCCGGTGAGTTTACTTCCATGCAGGATTTTGTAAACCGTATAGAGCCGAGCAAGGTTAATAAACGTGTACTAGAGAGTGTCTCTAAGGCGGGAGGATTTGATGCATTCGCGTTGTCACGGCGTGCTGTTTTAGAGCAGATTGACACCATTATAGAGACGGCTAAACATGCAGCAAATGCCAAAAAAAATGCTATGGGCAGCTTATTTGGTGATGATACGGAGATCACGACCGTGGCATTGGAGCTTCAAAACTCACCGGAGTATGGACTCAAAGAGATTTTGGAGTTTGAAAAAGAGACTTTGGGATTTTATGTTTCAGGACACCCGCTGGATGACTATCGTGATGCCATGGATACATTGAACTTTACGCTCTCGAGCGATATAGAAAATATTGCCGATGGCTCTACGGCCATTTTTATTGGTAAGGTTGAGGAGATTACGAAAAAGATCTCTAAAAAAGGGAATGCCTTTGGTATTGTCAATCTTATGGATCTTCACGGCAATATTGAAATGATGCTCTTTAGTGACAAACTTGAACAGCTCGAAGAGATGAATCTGGATGAACCGGTCGCTTTTAAGGTCAAAATTACCCATACCGAAATGTTTACGCGTATGAGTGTCCTGAAAATTTTTACGCTCAAAGAGGTAAAAAAAGAGTCGAAAAAAGTGAAAACCACCATTGCTGAAAAGCCGCCAGAACCGCTACTTCTGTCTATTCGTCTCAGTAGTGATACACAGCGACTGGAACATCTGTACCAATTGATTCGGCGTTATCCCGGAAGGCGTCCGTTAAAACTAATTATTATTTCTAAGCTTCAGAACGTTGTTCTGGAGTCTGCCATTCGAGTAGATGGTAAAATTATTGAGGAACTCGAAAAATTTGAAGATGTGGACATCGTTTAAATTTACATGTAAATATGACATATTGTCATATTTATACTGTTTTATGGTGATCATTACGTATACTCTCAGGCAAAGGAATTCGCAATGCTTGGAAGATGCCCCTATTGTACTGATGGCAGGATGCTGGTAGAGAAAAAATGTGTTTTGGGAAAACAGACCA
>JALUJE010000088.1:0-3689 GCA_027057185.1 Helicobacteraceae bacterium
GTTCGAAAGCCCTATATTGCTTATCTGAAAGAGCGAAAACATGATGCTTTTGTCGATAATGTTGTTAATTATCTCCTAACGATAAAAGCTTAAAATATTTAACACTTTCAGAAGCGGACAAGATTTCGAAGTTTAGGATCTTTCTGTTTTTGTACCATAGATAGGAACATAGATGAAAATATTACCGCTTTTAGTTTTACTGATGTTAGAAACTATAGTGTCTGCACAACATGCCGTAAATCTGCGTATTATTAATGGCACGAAGGCAACCGATACGCATCAATGGGAGTGGATACTCTCACTGCGTCAGCATGGGGAACATATTTGCGGTGCTTCACTTATCGCTCCACAATGGGCTGTGACGGCGGCCCATTGTATCTCTACCGATGATGGCGTGGTATCGGCATCATCACTGTCGGTAATGGCGGGAAGTTATAATGTGTATAATCAGGACACCGTTATATCAGTCAAAAAGGTGGTGCGTCATCCCCAATATAGTGATGTGAGCATCGATAATGACATCGCACTTCTGAAGCTCGCTTCTGCTGTTTCTGACATAACGCCGGTGACTCTTGCTCAGGATGCACCGTTATTAGAACATGATCCCTCTTTTGTGGCAGGGTGGGGTAATATGTCTACAACGACATTGGAGTTTCCCAGTGAGTTAATGCAAGTAGATCTGAAAATTATTGATTTTGCGCAGTGTAGCCAATCGTACCGCACGGAAGAAATTTATCTGACAGACAATATGTTTTGTGCCGGTTATATGGACGGTAGCAAAGATAGTTGTCAAGGAGATAGCGGCGGACCATTAATTATCCCTCAAGGCAATTATTATGAATTGGCAGGTATTGTCAGTTTTGGAGGTTCAGAGACACAGATGTGCGGTGCTCCGAACTTTCCGGGAATCTACACTAAAGTACAAAATTATGTGGCATGGATAGAAAGATATACCGGAATTTTGAAGCGTCATATCTCGCTAGAAGAGACGTTGAAAACTAGAGAATTCTATACTATTGATGGTACATTTTCATGGCATGACTTTGAGAATGTTCCCAATGCGTTTGATTGGGTCTATCAGATGCAAAACGGCAGAATGTTTCAACTTCAGGGGAAGCAACCGACGGACAATGATGTGTTTGGATGGAAAGAAGTTTACGGCCTAACCATTACACCGCAATGGCAGATGATCTATCTGGGTTCTGATATTGACGGAGACGGCACGACGAAGTTTGATTGGATTGTTCTTGGAATGCATACAAACGCCGCCTATAAACTTGAAGGTGTCAGGGAAAACGGCACCTTTAAATACTCCGATAAACTTGACATCCACTATGATGCTACGGCTCAAACGGTTCGTTTTTATTAAGAAGAAGTTTATTTCTTGATAAACTTCTGATTTTCCGGGTTTGAGAGAAACGATGCCATGGAGTTGTTGATGCCCGTCGGGGTAGAGGGTTCTTCTTCTTTTTTGATCTCTTTTACCGAGGCCAAATTAACAAAAATCGGGGTTTCATCAACAATGATTTGCATGACGCCCAATAGCGGCAGAGTGACTACGCTACCAATATTTTCACTACCAAACCCTGCTTCAAACGAGAGATACCCCGCTTCTAATCGGGCACTTTCAAAAGTGTATCCGGCAAGAAAAAAGAGGGTCATTTGACGAAACTCATTGCATATATGTTCGGGTAACGGCGGCGCAAATGTGACATGATCAATTTTACATAAAATTCCAAAATTCTGATTTTGTTCAAAAAGGTAGAGGAGAACCTCTTCAATATGTTTGTCCATAAGCGATACAAAACCGGTATCTTTGATAATATCAATTAACATCTGTTTCCTCTGGTATAAATCTTAAAAAATTATACCATCTTCTAGCTCAACAAACCCCAGCATCGCGTTAAAAATAGCAGTTTTTTTATAATTTTTAATAGTATGCAGAGGAATAGTTTTTTCTATGATGGTACCAAGATCGAGCAAGCGCTGCCGCGTGGTACCAAGCAGCAGCGGCTCTTTGGGTGTACACCATCGCATGCCGTCAAAAAGAGCAATATTGGCACGGGTTGTGTCGGTAAGATTGCCGTTTGTGATAATGGCAACATCATCACAACGACCCCGCTGTTGAAACAGGGCATCAAGTGCACTACGGTCGGCATATTTTAAATTGTAGTTGATGGTATCGGTCTCGATGAGTTGGAGTGAAGAGACGTGTTGTTTGTGGTAGGGCAGGTAGGTGATATCAATATTTTTGGCATCATACAGAACACGACAGCGGTAAATGCCCCAAGAAGGAGGTTTCAGTAGTGCTGAGAGATCATAATGTGCAGGAAGACCGAGATAGCTAAGAGCATATTCCAGCCGTGCCTGATGGTAATTTACATGTAAAACCGTACCATCTACAGCTTTGAGAGTTTCAAGTAGCAGACTCATTGAATGATTCCGGTACCGCCCATATTGGCGGCATGAAAGATGATGCTGTTGTGTTTTCGGGCATAGTATTGCATTAACAGTTTTTGCAGTGTCGGTTCAATGGATGGGGTAAACCATGCATTATTGCTCATGGCAATGAGATATTTGGGATTGCCCTCATAAAGCTCTTCGCAGGTTGCTTCGTAACAGATGGCATTTCGAAAGGTAATTCCCTTGATGGTAATGTCAGTAGGTGTATCGGCACTTAGGTAGTCTGAGGCGCCGTCGAAAAAGGTTTTATTGACATATTCACGCATAAACTTCGGCAGGGGAATGTACTCACCAAAAGGGACCAGTACCATCTTTTTGGCAATGGTAACATCAGATTGATTGAAAATATAGGTGACATTATAGTTGTGATGATTGACCTCTTCTAACGCACCGGTAACAATCACAATATTTTGGGCGTAGTGTTTGAGTTTTTCAACGAGTTGGGGTTCATGGTTTAAAAAAAGCGGGAAGGCGGACTCACTCAAAACGACGACATCATAATGGTTGGCTATGGCGTCGGTAATGGCGTTAAAGTTATAGGTGAGAATCTGTTCACGCATATAAGGTTGCCATTTTAACTCCTGGGGTAAATCCATGGAGACCAGTTTAATATTGAGGTTGGGGAGTGTTTTATCGGGATGATGCCACGAGAGTGCGGCGAGCAAAAGGAGCAGTGCAGTATATTTCCATGGTGTTTTACACATAGAAAAGAGCACTAGTGCTGTCAATATGAGTGCAAACTGCCATTTGAAAATACCAAAGTAGCTGTTGACAAAGAGCAGTTCAAACTGCATCCAGTTAAAATCAAAAGGTTCTGCAAATGTTAATGCCATAATAATGAGGGCGCGTACGACAACATGACGACTCAGCGAAATAATACCGAAAAAGAGGGCATACACCACACCAAATCCAAGGCTGACAATCGGTGTCATCCAAGCAACATTGTAGTATTGAAAACTAAAGCCGATCCAGTAAAACCAGAGCAGACCAATAAAAAATCCGCTGAAGATCAAAGTGCGACGATTGACGTGCAACAGCAGATAAAAGACACTGATTGCCGCTAGCGAATTGAGCACATTAAGGGTATAGCCAAAATACTCCAGATAGAGTGAGAGCGAAAACAGTATTGCTACGATCAGCGACATAAACAGATCTTGCAGGAACTTCGGTAATGTGTCAAATGGTGTGTAAATGGATTGCATGAGGCATATTATACTTTTTTTACC
>JALUJE010000088.1:3699-3987 GCA_027057185.1 Helicobacteraceae bacterium
GAGTATAATGCACATAATTTTATTAAAGGATGACACTACATGGAAATTTTAGCACAGCTATTCCCATTTATTATTTTATTGGCGATTATGTATTTCATAATCATTCGACCACAGCAGCAGCAGCAAAAGAAGCATCAAGAGATGATTGAAGCGCTTAAAAAAGGTGATAAGATCGTAACGACAGGCGGACTGATTGCCGAGGTGCGAAAAGTGGAAGAAGAGTTTTTTGTTGCCAGAATAAATGAGAGTACTGAAGTCAAACTTGTTAAAGATGCCATTAATAGAAAG
>JALUJE010000089.1 GCA_027057185.1 Helicobacteraceae bacterium
ATCTCTAGTAGGTTTTGGAAGTTTTGCCTCGGCATTACAAAAAGGTAAAAGTGGTAAAGTACCCGGTACCAATAAAACCTATACCACCAAAGATAAAATGGTACCTAAATTTAAAGCCGGTAAGGGCCTTAAAGACCGCGTTGCCGCCGGTAAGTAGTTTCGTAATCCTAAGTACCGCCGAGGCGGTGCTTACCCTTCCTCTCTCCTGAAGATCAAACTTAAAAATTCTTTGTTACTCGGAGATTTTTAGAATACTTTTGTTATAATTTATCAGAAATTGGTTTCTCAATGGATTACGATGGACTTCTCTCTTTTACATACCTCTTCTGAACACCGCCCTAATCCATCAGCAGCTCTGGTGACATTACGAGATGTCGTCGATTCAGACAATATGATACTTTTTGAAGATACCTATCTCTATCTTCAAAAAGACTTTATACGACTGCCGCTCCTCTTAGTGGTGCCGCAGCAGGGTCTGATCCTATTTGAACCGCTTTCTTGGAGCATTGATACGTTGCAAGGCTCTAGCATCAGCGCTTGGCATCCCTCATCCAAGCAACCTAAAAGTATTAATGTTAATGATCCTATAGATTTTATACGACAAAAATTTAACTATATATTACATCAAGATCTTACCATTACCACGGCCATGATTCTTTTTGAGCAGCTAAGTTCAAAAGCCTTTGACCAACTTGATCACTCATTCCAAGATCTCATACCAAAATCACGCGCCCTGTTTCAAGATGAAACCACCAATTCTTTAAGAACAAAAATCACCACAGCGCTTGCACCACATACCCTGACGTTCAACACCACCACCCTCGTCTCAACACTATTTGTGCAATACACCCTGCTTCCGGATCACTTTAATGCGGTTGTTGCCATAGCAGATGCGGAACAACAACACTATGTGGATGCCGATTTTTTACCTCGTAGCAGTGTCATCGGTCCATACGGTTCAGGGAAAAGTACCATGATGCTTTTAAAGGTACTAACCTATCTCTTACGACATCCAAAACAGCATGTCATGATTATTGTACCTTCTTTGAGTGCGTGTGACTTATTGAAACAAAAGATGCTTGATATCATGGAGTATGCCATTATGGATATGGATATCAGTAATATCGAGATCATTACTCCAAAAATATTGTTAGCACGTCATGCACAACGGCTTTATCACAAGCCGATTCATCCTGTCACTATTACGGAGAAAATGTTACGCAAACCCTTTCACGTTGCCGATATAATGATATGTGACGATGCAGATCTGCTCCCAAAACAGTTTATTACCTATCTCCAGCACCTACAGCAAAAACAGACCCTGCATCTCCTATGCACACACAAAAATAATGCCATAGGAGAATGCATGACCCTAACAACAAGCTATCGTCTCCATACGCAATTAGCTACCTTATGCCTAAAAGACTTAAACGATCCACATAGCTATGAAAATATCGCTAATATCAAGTTTTGGAGTGGTAATATCTACATGCAGACTATTCTGGCTTTTAATGAGATGCTTAAAGTCAAACAGCACGGTGAAACATCTTTAATCATTACACCAAACCGTACCTTTTCGCAAATGCTTTATGAGCAAATGTGTGACTACGTAGAAGAGGAAATTGTACACTTTAATGCTCAAGAAAGTATGATTGATACACTCTTTGAACACCATATTATAGTCGAACAGAACGTTATGGCATCGCTCTATAAAGAGCATGTTATTGTTGTCGGTATTCATCCGCAGAACAAGGCAATATTTTGTCATGCACTCAGCCGCGGTTACAAGAGTATCCATATTGTTCTGCATAATGATTCCAATGATTCTATCAATTTAACATGTGAGGAATATCTTTGAAAAAAATTACTAAAACGGCTCAGCAGTGGCGAGAGCTTCTCTCTCCTGAAGCCTACAGTGTCACCCGGGAACACGGAACCGAAGCCCCATTTAGTGGAAAATATTATGACTGTAAAGAAGAAGGCATATATACATGTAAATGCTGTAACCAGCCTCTGTTTCATTCAGAAACAAAATTTGACTCCGGAACCGGTTGGCCAAGTTTTTATGAAAGCATTGCTGAAGATGCCTTATTAGAGAAACGTGATACCAGTCATGGTATGATACGCATTGAGGTACTCTGCAATCGTTGTGACGCGCATCTTGGGCATCTTTTTCCCGATGGACCAGCACCGACAGGCATGCGTTACTGCATCAATTCAGTATCTCTCAACTTTCAACCCCATACATAAAGGAACACAATGAAAATCTTTCTACCCCTGATTCTGGCGTTATCATGGCTATATGCAGCGGCACCGGCTAAAACAGCGACACCAAAAGCAAGCACCCCACATGTTGTTTTTGAAACAACGCAAGGTATTTTGGAGTTTAGACTCTTTGATGATATTGCACCAAAGGCAGTGGAAAACTTTACAACCCATGTCAAAAATGGCTACTACAACGGTCTGATTTTTCACCGTATCATTAAAGATTTCATGATTCAAGGCGGAGATCCTACTGGAACCGGACGCGGTGGAAAATCTATCTGGAATGAGAATTTTGCTGATGAATTTAAGCCTGGAGTAACCTTTGACAAAGCCGGTATTTTAGCCATGGCAAACCGTGGTCCGCATACCAATGGGAGTCAGTTTTTTATTACCACTGCACCGACACCCTGGCTCAACGGTCATCATACCATCTTTGGTGAAGTTGTTGCAGGTATGGATACCCTGAAAAAACTCAATAATGTCCCCACAAACAAACGTCAGGGTGACCGACCGCTTCAAGAGCAGAAAATTATTAAAGCATATCTAAAATAAACACCGTTGACATAGAAGGCTCTTTCCTTCTTTATGTCAGCATCCCCTTAATGACAAAGAAAATAAGCGCTGAAAGCAATGCTGCAGCAGGCACGGTGATAATCCATGCCGCAATGATTTTTTTTACGGCGTCACGTTTGACATATTTGACTTTTTCAACACTTTTTAGATGTTTCTTCGCTGCTTTCAAGGTCTCCTCTTCTGTAGCAATAAGCTTATAGAGTTCTACAATACGTTCATAGTCTTCTTGAATTTTTCCCTGCTTCTCTTCTAAAGTGTTCAATTCGGCTTTAAGTGCTTTGAGTACCTTTTTTTCATCAGCAATCATCTCTTTTTCTTCTTCGATCTCATGACTAATGCCCGAGTCCATCCACTCACGCAAAAAACCTACGCCAAAAACGCCCCCCACAGCGATATGGGTTGAACTTACCGGAAGCCCTAACTGAGAGGCGATGATAACAGTAATCGCCGCTGCCATAGCTACAGAAAATGCCCGCATCTGGTCAAGTTCGGTAATCTCAGAACCTACGGTTTTAATGAGCTTGGGACCATACAACGCCAGTCCTACACTAATACCAATGGCACCGACAGCCATAACCCACAAAGGAATCTCCGCTTTAGCTGAAATACCCCCGTTCGTTACCGCATCACTAATAGCCGCAAGCGGTCCAATGGCATTAGCAACATCATTGGCACCGTGAGCAAAACTGAGTAAAGCAGCAGAAAAAATAAGTGGAATGGTAAAAAGTACATTCACTCCAGCCCGAGAGTTTTCAATGCTCTCTTTTTTGTTCATATGAGACTTCACCAGCAGATAGACCACGACACCGACAAGTAACCCAAACATAGCAGCAACAGAGAAAGTTGGTTTGTCCGTATCGGGTAAAAAGACCAGAACATCGACAATATGAGGCCAGACTTTTTTCAGTCCCTTCAGCGTCAAATACGTGATAAACGCCCATGACATTATGGCAACAAAAACCGGAACCCATTTCTTGGCCGCAGTAATTTTATCTTCTTTAAAAATAATACTCTTTTTAATTGCGTAGAGGAACAAGGCGGCAATGATTCCTCCTAACACCGGTGAAATAATCCAAGATGCGGCAATTT
>JALUJE010000090.1 GCA_027057185.1 Helicobacteraceae bacterium
AGACAAGGCCAAGCGTACCATTGCCTTAGCCTTGCGCAGCCGTTACCGCCGTATGCAGTTATGCCAAGAACTTCAAGATGAAATCATGCCAAAAAACATCTTGATGATCGGCTCTACTGGAGTCGGAAAAACTGAAATTTCACGACGACTTGCCAAAATGATGAGCCTGCCCTTTATTAAAGTGGAAGCCTCAAAATTTACCGAGGTCGGTTTTGTCGGCCGCGATGTTGAATCCATGATACGGGATTTGGTCATCACCTCCATTCGACTGGTTAAAAGTGAGTACCAGCAGAAAAATGAATCCGCTATTGAAGCATATGTACTCAATAAAATTGTTGAAAAACTCCTGCCACCGCTACCCTCACTCGCCAATGAGAGTAAAAAAGCGGAGTACTTCGCATCAAAAGAGCGCATGAAAGAAAAAGTACTTAACGGTACCATGGATGATCGCATAATTGAAATCGAAATCCCAAAAATGAATATTGAATTTAATGATACCAATATGTCACCAGATATGGCAAAAATCCAAGAATCTTTTTCAAAAATGTTTAGCTCGTTCAATAAAGAAGAACATAAAAAAGAGATTCGTGTCAAAGAGGCAAAGAGTGCCCTACGCCATGAAGCCAGTGAAACACTCCTTGATATGGACAGCATTACTAAAGAGGCACTCAAACGTACCGAACAAGGCGGTATTGTCTTTTTAGATGAGATTGATAAAATTGCCGTCAGTTCCAAAAGCGAAGGTCGTAATGACCCAAGCAAAGAGGGGGTACAGCGTGATCTACTTCCTATTGTTGAGGGCAGTACCGTAACCACAAAATATGGCGCTATCAAAACCGATCATATCCTCTTTATTGCCGCCGGTGCTTTTCATAAAGTCAAGCCCAGTGACCTTATTCCCGAACTTCAGGGACGTTTTCCATTACGTGTAGAACTAGAGTCTTTAACCGAAGAGGTGTTATACAAAATTTTATCGCAAACCAAAAACTCGTTATTGCGACAATATGAAGCGCTCCTTGGCGTCGAAGATGTACAACTGAAATTTGATGAAAGCGCCATTAGAGCCATGGCCCATCTTTCCCAAAAAGCCAATGAAAAGACTGAAGATATCGGAGCACGTCGTCTGCATACGGTTCTAGAAAAAGTTCTTGAAGATATTAGTTTTGATGCCGATACCTATCGCGGTCAAAACGTTGTTATCGATGCCGATTTGGTTCATAAAAAACTCGATATCATCATTGAAGATGAAGATACATCGCGTTATATTCTCTAAGGAACATAAGCATGAGTAAAGCAGGATTCGTCGCACTGATTGGTCGTCCTAACGCAGGAAAAAGTACCCTAATGAACTGGATACTTGGCGAAAAAATTGCTCTGGTCAGTCAAAAAGCCAATGCAACACGCAAACGTCTTAATGCCATTGTCATGCATGGTGAGAACCAAATTATCTTTGTTGATACTCCAGGATTACATGTAAAAGAGAAGCTACTAAATCAATTTATGCTCGAAGAAGCGCTCAAAGCCATTGGGGATTGTGATCTCATTGTCTATCTTGCTCCCGTCACCGATTCAACAGAACATTATGAAGAGTTTCTTGCCCTCAATAAAAGCCATCGTAAGCATATCATTGTATTGAGTAAAATCGATCAGGTATCTCAGGAAAAACTCATGAAACGCATTGGATCATACAATCGTTACAGTGAATATTTCGAAGCACTGATCCCCATGTCTGTTACTAAAAATATCGGGCGCACCGATCTGCTCAATACGATTAGTAAACATCTTGATGAATCACCTTATTTGTATGATCCCGATGATATTACGACCGAGATGATTCGTAATATCTACAAAGAGTTCATTCGTGAAGCCATTTTCGACAATATTAGTGATGAAATCCCTTATGAATCGGATGTCGTTATCGACAAAATTGATGATAGCGGTCACGTTGAGAAAATTCGTGCTACCATCATTATTCAAAAAGAGAGTCAAAAAGGTATTATTATTGGTCGTGGTGGAGAAGCCATTAAACGCATTGGTCGTGATGCCCGTCTGAAAATAGAAGCACTCTCGGGAAATAAAATCTTTTTAGATCTTTTCGTCAGTGTTAAAAAAGGGTGGACCAACGATAAGAAATTTTTGGAAGATATGGGGTATCAATGAAAATCTTAATTCACATTATATTGCTGACACTCTACGCCAATGCATCAAATATCGCAACTCTCTATAGAGAATACGGTATGGACGCAGTCGAGCGTGTGCTTGACAAACAATTATCACAAAAAGAATATTGGAATCAGGAACTCTTACATCATGACACTTCATTTGGATATTTTGAAAACCTTGATTCTATTATCACTTGTGACAAGGATCGCTCCAAACTTTACCATTACAAAAAAAATCAGGACGGTATCTATACCCTAGTCAATACCTTCGGTGCCATGACGGGAAAAGTAAATGGAGACAAGCAAAAAGAGGGCGACCACAAAACCCCTTTAGGCGTCTACAGCCTAACGAAAAAAATCACCAATCCCGATCCTTTTTACGGACCTTTGGCGTTTGTTACATCCTATCCTAACCTATATGACAGAATTCGCGGTAAAAACGGATCTGGCATTTGGATTCATGGGCTTCCCATAGAAGGTCAACGAGATAGTTATACCAAAGGATGTATCGCTATTGAAAATGACAATATCTGTACATTGGATGAAAGTATTACTCTCGACAGTACGCTGCTAATTATTGATCAGGAAAATCACAAAAAAGCGCATAACGGTGACCTTTCCACCATTCTTTCCAAACTATTCGAATGGCGTTATGCATGGATCTATAATGATTACAACCGTTATATAGGCTTTTATGATTCATCGTTTGTCCGTTTCGACGGTATGACATACGATACTTTTAAACAATATAAGCGTCGTATTTTTGATTATAATGATGCCAAAACGATTCGTTTTTCCAATATACGAGTAACGCCTTATCCCGGAAATAATGATCATATATTTATCATAACATTTTATGAGAATTATCGTTCAAAACGAACTAAATTTAACGGTGAAAAAACACTGGTAATTAAACAAGAAAATGATACTATTGCGATAATCGCCGAAAAATAAGCCATTTTTACTATCTCATACGTCTATTTTTCCCACTTTTTATTGTGAGTTATCATCAAAATAGTTGTGTTTTAAGTCATATAAAAAAACATTTAAGCTTAATTCCGCTACAATCAAGTACCAAATATAAGCAATTATATTAAAGTTTTTTGTACCTTATCCGATAGTATACAGGTCACATTGACGAATACTTAAGCACAGATAGAATGGCAGCTTAGATTGCCTCTGTCTTATTGCATTACAATATTTGAGTATGACAAAAAATAAATTTGGGTTGTACATAATGACATTAGTTAAATTTAATACAGAGTAATTACGTGAAGCCAACAGAGACAACGTCGAAATTCACGAGTTCGCTTTCAATCAATCCGTACAGTCAAACGTACTATAAATTTAGTGATGCTTCCATCACGATTGAAAAAAAACCGGGTTATGACAAGCACCAACAGACCATTGCATTTTTAAACAACAAAAGCTTTATTTCCACCTTAGTCAGTATTAGTAAAAATATTCCCGAGGAAGATCTTCAAGATGCCTTGGAGAACAAAGTTTATGAAGACTTGGCTCTTGACTTGGCTATTGAATATTCCATACAATTTGTCGAGTACTATGAAACTGCCGATGAAACCAACCGGCACTATCACGCTTTTGTCGTGGAGCCGGAAGTTTTAGAAAATGAATTCGTACAGACGGTCGATAAAATTAAATATATTGACCAGATTGTACCTATTCCACTACTACTGAAGCCGCTCTACAAAAAAGAGCTGATTTTAGATAGCGGTGTCCACTGTTTTATCT
>JALUJE010000091.1 GCA_027057185.1 Helicobacteraceae bacterium
TCATCTTACTCACAGCGGCTTTACCGCTAAAGCGACTCTGCGCATAAAAACTGTCATCATTGGCATTAATCACCCCCATAACGGCAATTTCTCGGGATTGCTGTGCGTTCACATGCCGCTGTAATTCCTGTGCCAGTGTCTTCAATCCAAAAGGCTGTGCCAGCTCCTTTTTTACCAAAACATGAAGCTGCCTAGTTGTCGCTAGCAGCAGTGCATCAACATGCGAATGCTTTGCAGTAACCGTCCCTTTAGGCACGGCAAGATCTGCTCCAATAGAGAGCGCATCTTGCTTGAGAATATTGGCTGCACCAACATGTAAATTTTCAATTTTAAATCGATGCACCTTCGCCTTAGAAGACAAAATGCCAATACCGCCGTCATCAACACCTAACGCTTTAAGATATTGTTTAATATCAATACTCGATGATATTTTAGTGAGTAACATGTTCTCTCTTTGGTAAAAAGGTCATCAGTAACATACTCAGTACCGTACCAACGCGGGCGTTAAGATCGAGCAATCGAAATGCCCGATCGAACGCTTCTAACTGAGTCATGTTATACACCAGAGATTCCGTGACACTGCCATGATGAAAGAGCGCTTCAATCAGCCCTTTTGCCTCATGCTTTTTCAAACGCTCATGAGTTTTTACAAAATCAAAAAGCTGTACCAAATCCAACATTTTTAACGAAATATCGATAGGTTGTACAGCAGTTGTCGTTATTTTAGTCATTAATGGAAGACGCGAACGAATGGTAGGCAAAAACAGTGACTTTGACGGAGCAATAAGAATGAATTCGATGTGCCTTGGCGGTTCTTCCAAAGCTTTGAGCAGTGCATTTTGCGATACTACATTAAAATTTCGTGAAGCCAAAATAATATATTTGGTCGATGCTTCACTAATATATGCTTCGGCAATAACGGCACGGGCATCTTCTACTTTAAAATCTTCTCGTAAAAAACTCACGACGCGCGAAGGTTTTAACTGCTCCTCATATACTTTAAGCTCTTCTTCTATGTCACTACTGATCAGAATATGACTTCGTACGTCAGGAGATCTCATCGATTTCACCAAAAAGGACTGCATTCAATGTTAAATCAAACAGACGATAAATTTGTAACAACTGAATATCTAAAAGCGGATCATACGAACGCAGGGTAAAAGCATTGGGAGAATCTTCATCCAAGAGCCACAAATAGCTACTATCAGAACGCTTGGCAATATCGGCACGTTTGTCATCCCCTCTGCCGATGTACCAGAAAAAATATTGCGAGTTATAGGACATCTCCAACATGGAATCGAGCATATCAATGGATTCCGCACCGCTAATATGATCATAATGGGGATAGATGGTATCTATGGATACAATAGGAATCATGGGACGGTTTAGTTTCGCTTTGTTCAGTGAAGAGGTAATATAATGACTCAGCCAGGTACGCTCATGATCGGCAATCAGGATGATGGTTTTACCGCCAATAATCTGCTCAACAGCAAGAGAGGTAGCCGGAATCCACGTAAAACGAGTCTCCTCCATCCAACTCATGGAGGCACCGTCTTTGCGTATGGTATCAAGCGTCCAGTTTTGCATGAGTATCTCTATCGATCTAGCTCATACACATCATGAAGTGCCCGTACCGCCAACTCGGCATACTTCTCTTCAATAACCATGGAGACTTTAATTTCAGACGTTGAGATCATTAAAATATTAATATTCTCTTTTGCCATAGTCGAGAATGCTTTCGCCGCAACCCCGGTATGAGACTTCATTCCTACACCGACAATAGAAACTTTGCAGATACCCTCATCGTAAGAGGCTTTTTGAACTTCATTATTGGCTACAAACGTATCAATAATATTTTTTGCATCATGGAGTTCATCACCCGATACGGTAAAATCCATACTCGTTGTGCCGTCGTGCCCTGAGGTTTGAATAATCATATCGATATTGACACTCTTATCAGCCAGGGCAATAAAGATGTCAGATGCAATTCCGGGTCGATCAACCACCCCTTCGAGCGAAATGCGCGATTGCTTTTTATCCAGTGCAATACCGCTGACTAATGCTTGTTCCATAATATTCTCTTCCTTTGTAATAAGTGTTCCTTCGGCATCACTAAAGCTTGAACGTGTTACCAAATTAACATTGAGTTTTTTCGCCAACTCAACCGAACGATTTTGCAATACCTTTGCGCCAAGTGAGGCAAGTTCGAGCATCTCTTCATACGAGATTTTCTCCATTTTTTTGGCTTTGGGCTCAATACGCGGGTCGGTGGTGTAGATGCCTTCAACATCGGTATATATCTCACATAAGTCAGCATGAAGTGCTCCGGCAATGGCAACCGCGGAAAGATCACTGCCACCACGTCCGAGTGTTGTGACGCGCCCGTCACTGTTAACACCCTGAAATCCGGCGATAATAACAACACTACCGTCATGGAGTGCATTGATCATACTACTGGCATCAATGCTTTCAATGCGGGCTTTCGTATGCACGGCATCGGTCATAATGCCCGCACGCCGTCCGCTCATTGAGGTGGCCTGGTACCCCATGGCATTAAGGGCAATGGAGAGTAACGATGCCGTTACCCGCTCTCCAGAACTCAGTAGCATGTCCATCTCTTCTTTTACCGGAGTAGCGGTAAATGCTTCTGCGTAGCCTACAAGTTTATTGGTCTCACCACTCATGGCCGAAACGACAACAACGACCTGGTGCCCTTCATTGACGGTTTTCACTACACGCTCGGCAACATTTTGAATACGCTCAATATCACCGACACTCGTACCTCCGTACTTCTGCACAATCAACATCTATAAATATCCCTCCGCTTTAAAATAGCCCAGAACCTCTTTGTAAATCGGTGCCTTAAAATGGTTAACATGCTCAAAAAGTTTCTTGAGTTTTACAAATTTGTAGTGATTGAATTCCGGATGTTTGGTCTTAAGATCAATGACAGCACTTTTTTTAAGACGTACCAGATAATAACGCTGTCTCTGCCCGGCATAAGGCGACATTCTTTTTGCAATCTTTTTGGGAAAATCATAGCTAATCCAGCGGGGGTATTTGGCAATATATTTGACCCGATTGGTACCGATCTCTTCTTCCAATTCACGGTACATCGCTGCTTTTGGCTTCTCTCCCGCATCAATACCACCTTGCGGAAACTGCCAAATACCTTTCATATCATTACGCTCTGCTATGAATATTTTCTTACTTTTCTTATAGTCGGGAGCTAACACTATAATTGCCACATTGGGTCGATATAACTTCTTTTTTGCCATCTTTTCACTCATACTTTTAAATACGCGGATTATAATCAATTTGGCATTAAAATAAGTATAATTGAGAAATAGATATAATCTTGTAAGTGCTTTTTTCTCTTATCTTAACTTGGTCTGTCTAAAAAGCCGCCATTAACCTGACCCCGGTAGGACGTGCAATGAATTTGATAAAAGCCGGCAAGGGCAGGAGAGTTTTCAAGCAGTGGCAAAATAGAAACAAAAACAGCAGCGACACACCCCCATATAAAGATTCATCAAAATACGATGGTAACTATTTAGGGAATGCAGGTGAAGGGGCGGGGAGTATTGCAGAGTTTTAGCGACTAGTTACGCCGCGTGATCCGTTTTTTTTGGAGTGAGAATTTCTCTAAAAAGAACCAAAAATTCTAAAGCGCTCAGCTTGCCCTCATCGGCCAATCTGCCTATCGTATCTATCGCAGCGTCTTTTTCGGGAAAGTGTTTTTTTAAAACACCTTCCTCCCTCACAAGATCCGGATACGATGCAAAAAACGCATCCTTGATCTTGTTGAATTCGGAGACAAGAATCGGGTCGTCCCACTCAAATTGGCGTTCACCATAGCCCGTCTGCTCACGACGCTGCTCGCTAAGTTCATGAAGTTGTATGACTTGCTC
>JALUJE010000092.1 GCA_027057185.1 Helicobacteraceae bacterium
TCCAAGCCTAAAAAGCAGGTGCTTAAAGGTGTTTTAGTACCTAAAAATAGCAAATATTATGGTAAAGCAGGTAGTGTGATAGGGTCGGTTTCTCATGTGCAGCCTCATAAGCATTACAGCGGTATTATTATGTTTTTGTTAGAGTAGCATCTTGTAGTATACTTCTTCTTATGAAAAAAGCAAAAATTTTACTTCTTGAAGATGACAGCAATTTGAGTGAGACTGTATGTGAGTTTTTAGAAGATGCAGGCTATGATGTTGTCACGGCGTATGATGGAGTAAGTGCACAGGAAAAACTCTATGAACAGCGGTTTGATCTGCTGCTGCTTGATGTTAATGTCCCTTCGCCAAATGGCTTTGAACTACTCAAAGAGAGTCGCCACAACGGGGTGGAGACACCGGCGATTTTTATAACTTCACTACATGATATTGCTGATGTTGAGAGCGGGTATGAGAGTGGGGCAGATGACTATATTCGTAAACCATTCGCACTTAAAGAGCTGTTGTTACGTATTGAGAGTATGCGTAAGCGTAACTTTTTTCATCATGCCAAGGAACGCATTGCCCTTGATGAGCATATTTCCTATGACGATACCAATGCCGAGCTGTATTGTGGCGATGAAAGGATCATGCTGCATCAGAAAGAGGCCAAATTGCTAAAACTGTTGATGCAGCGCCGCGGTGAGGTAGTGACTCATGAAGTTATTCAGGAATATCTTTGGGATTTTGACGAGACACCGAGCGACACGGCACTGCGTACATATATAAAAAATTTAAGAAAACGAATTGGAAAGGATAAAATTGTCAGTCATAAGCGGCTCGGTTATCAACTTCGCACAACATAAGACCTTTCGTTCTTTTGTCATACTGTATGCTCTTATGTCACTCATGATTTTACTGCTGTTGAGTACACTATATTATCGGTATTCTAAAGAGTTGATGCTTTCTGAACATCGTTTGGCAATGCAGCTTCAAAGTGAACGTTACGTGCCGCAGCTCAAACACTGGATGCAGGGTGACAGTGATGTGTTTCCCATTGATCTGGCGTATCCGACTGCACTCTTTGATGCCTCAAAACGTCCCATTTACTCACTCCTGGAAGATCAACATATTGATTTTAAACGGGTAATTTCGCTTGATGGGGGATTTGTGCATTTTGTTGTGCCGCTGGCATCTCATGAGCTTGGTGAAAGTTATGTCGTTTTCGAGACCCGTGATGATGGTTTATGGAAACGTAACTTCTGGTTTCAGGTATTGTGGGCGGGAGGTTTATTGTTGATACTGCTGTTGTTGATTGGATGGTACCTGTCACGTCTTTTTTTTCGCCCACTTCAGGACGCTATTGCATTACTGGACGATTTTATTAAAGATACTACCCATGAGCTCAATACACCGGTATCGGCCATTTTAAATAATCTTGAGATGATCGATACAAAACATCTGGATGACAAAACCAAGAAGAAAATGCGTCGCATCGAGATTGCCGCACGCACCATCTCTACTATTTACGATGATTTGACCTATCTGCTGTTGAACCCTCACCGTAGCGGAGGTCAAGAGTTAGTCGATGTCAGTGCACTGCTACGGGAGCGGATTGAATATGTGAAACTCAAAGCTCAGCAAAAACAGTTACATGTTACATGTCAGATTGATCCAGAAGTACGGTTGCGGGGTGATCGCATTAAATTGGCTCGTATGATTGACAATCTCATTAGCAACGCGATTAAGTACAATAAATATGGAGGATACATTCGTTATGAGCTCAGTGCACAGCACCTAGTCGTTGAAGATAGCGGCATTGGTATTTCCGCTGAGAATATTGGCGTCATTTTCCAACGCTATACCCGTGCCAATACCCATGAAGGCGGCTTTGGTATTGGGCTACATATTGTGTTTAAAATAGCCAAAGAGTACGGCTATGTCCTCGATGTTACTTCAACTCCTGAGAAGGGCAGTCGTTTTGAAATTATTTTTTAATGTGGTATTCAAGGGTATCAGGGCATTTTCGCCGCAGTACCCTTGAGTTGGGAGAGGAAAAAGGGAGACTATTTTTTAATGTAGTCGGCAATGGCTTCAATGTCGGCATCTTTCAATGTGGCGACCTGTCCTTTCATAAGGGCTTTCATTGCTGCACCATAAGTACCGTCCTGATAGCCTTTTAGTGCCGAGACAATTTCATCATGACTCATATTTTTAATAACATGACTTTTACCCAGTGCCTTTTTTTCACCGTTAGCACCGTGACATGCGGCACATTTTTTAAATAATGCAGCTCCATCAGATGCCGCCAATAATGCAGTAAGTCCTAAAATTGCAAATAATACTTTCATCTTATATCCTTCGTGTTGTTTAAAATACATGTAAGCCCCATGGGGCACCTGTCGTACCGGCATTTTAGCAGCTTGGTACGTTACCAGAATCGTTGGCATACTCAATAACAAAGTCTTGAATAAGCATAATCTTTTTAAGCGTCTTTGGGTTGCTTAAATAGGGTGCTACTTTAGGAAAACGTTCAGAAAATTCTTGAATGAATCCTTCCGCATCATCTTCAAATAGCTCTTCCCATTCGTCTTGAGAATGCAGTACCGCAAATTTGGCACCATTCATGTCAAATTGCGATTTAAACGTTTTTAAGTAAACCTTCTGCCCTTTTGCCGCATCGGCATACAGAGCCGCGCTACCTAAAAACAGTAGCGCTATTGTCATAATGATATGTTTCATTATCATCCTCCTGTCTGGGATAGTCGTAGTATAAAAAATAATCGTGAACCTATTGTGGAGCAGATATTGGGGTTTGAGGGTGATGTGGTAACCATATTTCATACACCTTCTGCCAAGAATCTAAGCACTCATGTCATAATCATCATTCATCAATACAAAAATCCAAACAACCAAAGTGGAATTGTATTCTTAAATCCACTCTCTTTCTTCTATGATTTTACTTGAATTTCTTTGTACCATATATTGTAGCCGTATCAGTTTAATGTTATTGTAATATCATATATGCTATCATAGCCTATGAATGTAGTGATAGGCACAAACATATGGATTTCAGCCTTGATTGGTAAAGATGGTGTGAGTCGTGAAGTTATACGACTAGCTTTGAGAGATAAAATATTTCCTCAAATTAGCACAACACTCTTTCTCGAATATGAAGCTATTATGAAGCGTAAAAAAATCAAAACTTTATGCTCTTTAAATGCCAAGGATCAACACGAGGTATTTCAAGCGTTTTTATCGGTATGTGAGTGGAATGAGATTTTTTATTTATGGCGACCAAATCTTGATGATGAGAGTGATAATGTTCTCATAGAGTTGGCAATTGCCAGTAATAGTAACGTTGTCCTTACAAATAACATAAAGGATGTAGAGTTTGGTGAACTTCATTTTGACATAGAAGTTTTAACCCCAGAAGATTTTTTAGAAAGGTATGCATTTTGAGTGTATTAACATTAAGAATTCCAGATGGTAAATACGAGAGATTGAAAAACTATGCAAAAAGTAAAGAGATATCTCTCAATAAACTTTTTGATGAGTTTGCAACTATTGCATTGACACAGTACGATGCCAAAACACGATTTGATATGATGGCTTCAAAAGGTGATAAAAAAAGAGGTTTAGAACTATTGGATAAGTTAAAATAAAAACAGCAAAATAGCAGGGTCAAAGGTTTACTTTTAACTAATGAATAGCTACAATCTGTAATAAAGATACTAAAATATGGAGATTTTGACGATATAAAACTTACTTTAGCCCTTTATGGCATCAGAAATTATAAGGAATTCACTGTGCACCGCTATTTACATGTAATTTTATTAATCCTTTTTACTCTTCTTTCCCAAGGCTGCTCTTCCACCGAAAAAACTGACGAAGCGTTTGTACTTGAAACCCCGCAAATTGAGAGTACAA
>JALUJE010000093.1 GCA_027057185.1 Helicobacteraceae bacterium
CAGAGATTAATGTCTCGCTACAGACGATGAAACAAGATGTCATGAGTATCGGCGATCAGTTTGAAAATATTCAACGGGGCATTGGCAACGCCACCTCCATGATTACCGAATTTAATGACGGACTCCAATACTGTACCCTGGATTTAAAACAGACCTTTACGCATATCAACAGTGTGGCTGACCGTGTATTTATGTCTCTGGCAAAACTGGATCATGTATTGTGGAAAATCAATACCTATTACAGTGCTGTTACTCAAAAAGAGCAATTTCAATTTGTTTCGCATCACAACTGCCGCCTCGGCAAGTGGTATTATGAGGGAGAAGGATTTACAAACTTTAGCAAAACGCCTAGCTACAAGAGCCTTGAACGTCCTCACGAAATTGTCCACAACGGTACCCATCGCGTATTCGATGAGATGGTTCAGAACCCACCGGATTTTCACAAACTCAAAAGTGCTTTTGAAGAGATGGAGCAAGGAAGCCATCAGGTATTTTCCATTTTGGATAAAATTCTCCATGAAAAAAAGACGTAACACTCACTACATGTAAATTGAGAGCAGATGCGCACCTTTGGTTTATTGCTTGTTGCCACAACACTGCTCTATGCACAACCTTATGTCAGTACCCGGCTCATTCAGGCTATAGAAGCCAAGTATGATGCTTTTGCTAAAAACCGCTTTATACTCCTCAATACCACCCTAGAGGCACTGCGCCATAAAAGTGACCGTGAGAAACTTAAAGGGGTTAATGACTTTTACAATCATACCCCCTATCTCTCTGACATAAAGAACTATGCTCAAACTGACTACTGGGCAACGCCTTTGGAATTTTTGGGACGTGACCGGGGTGATTGTGAAGATTACGTCATTGCCAAATATTTTGCACTGAAATATTTGGGAATCAATACCAAAAAACTCTATTTTACCTATGTCAAATCTCGCAAGTTTCGTCAGGCTCACATGGTATTGACCTATTTTGCAACCCCCTCCTCCATTCCATTAGTTTTAGATAACTATAATTTAAAAATATTTCCTGCCAATAAACGTCGTGATCTCATACCGATCTACAACTTTAATGGAGATACCCTCTTTTTAGCTCAAAAACAGGGAAAACACGGAAAAAGTATTACCCATACCAAAACACACAATCAATGGGATGTGCTAATACAAAATATCAAAAGGAACAAGCTATGACACTCTTTCGACAGATAGCACTGCTGACATCACTGTTTATGATCGTTACGCTCATTACCGTTTTGGGACTCAATTTTAAAACTGCCAATGAACAGATGCAAGAGCAGCTCTATAATGATGCCAAAAATACGGCAGCATCTTTAAGCCTAACACTCGGTACTGCTTTGGGCGATGAGACCATCATGAGCACCATGATTAATGCCAACTTTGATAGTGGTCATTACCAAAAAATTGCTCTGGTCGATCACAACGGCACGGTATTGTATGAGCGACATGCCGAAAATCAGCAGCTTGACATTCCCCAGTGGTTTATTGATGCTGTACCTATTCATACGCCAATAGCAACCGCGCAGGTCTCTTCAGGATGGTCTCCTATTGGTATTTTATATGTCCAAAGCGACAACATTCATGCCTATACACAGCTATATGACATTTTTATCGACCTGCTATTTTGGTTTAGTATTATTGCTGCTATTGCACTGCTGATCTTGAGCATGGCATTGCATCTGTTTTTACGACCGCTGAAAAAAGTACAAGAACAGGCTGAAGCCGTTGGTAAAAATCATTTTATTATTCAAGAAGAACTGCCTGCTGTCATAGAGTTTCGAGATGTTGTCGGTACCATGAATACTATGGTCACCAAAGTCAAAACCATTTTTGACAAGGGAAACGAAGCACTAAAGAAGAACCGGGAGCTCCTGTATCGTGATCCGGTGACACACCTCTACAATCGTCGCTATCTCATGCTCAAATTACCAAATCTCTTAAGCCCTCAGAGTGAGCACTTTGGGGGGAGTACCCTGTTTGTTTCCCTACATGATGCCAGACGCATCAATCAACAGCTCGGACATCAAAAGGCCGATGATTTTTTCTACCAGTTAGCTACATTACTGCAACAGTCCATACAGACAATTCATGATGCCATTGCAACACGTACCAGTGGAACCGAATTTGCCATCGTTGTACCCAATTGCAATCGTGACCGTGCATTGAATATTGCCAATACGCTCAATCGGCTCATCAGTGTTCAGCTGCGACAAAGTTTTGAACTCGATGCCTCCTCTTGTTACCTGAGTATCGGTATCTATACTTATAATACTACCCAAAGTATTCAGGAACTTCTCACCCGATCAGACTATGCCCTGACTCAGGCGAAGGCACTAAAAGAAGGCGGTATTTACATGTATGATTCTGACGATGACAAAAGTGCCATGGGAAAAGAGCAGTGGCGCCGTATTATTGAAGATGCCATGGTATCGGACAGTTTTGAATTGAAATTTTGGCCGGTTATGAATACCCTAACAGATACAACCGTACAACATATCTTGACGTTTTGCATCCATACTACCACTCAACAGCACTACTCATATGGAAGCTTTATCGCTCCGGCAATGAGTTTGGGACTGATTCAGAATATTTACATGTATATTTTGGAAAAACTGTTTCAAAACCCGCCACAAAAACCAGATAGTGTCTATTCCATTCGTCTCTCAAGTGAATTTTTGAAAACTCCGCATGCCTATGAAGCAATGCAAAAACTGTTACGACGTCATGCCAAACAGTGTCACACCACCATTGCCTTTGAAATTTCCGATGCCATTGTACTACAGCATCTGGACATCGTCAAAAGTTTTGAGTTGCTGTTTGAGCAATTTGGCTATACCATAGGGATTAACGAATTTACCGGTGCCTCCAAAGATTATCACTATCTACAAGAGATTCGACCCCACTTTATAAAAGCAGATGTCTCTTTCTATTTAGACCTCTCAACGGCGAGTATGAATGCTCTTCATATTGTCGCAGATTCTTTAAGCATTTCACTGATTGCTACTGGTGTTACTACTCAAGAAGAAGTTAAGGCGCTGCATCACGTCGATATCCATACCATTCAAGGAGCTTATGCAGAGACATTGTTAGCATAACAAAAATATGTATTGATATATGTCAACTTATATTCAACAGTGTTATTTTATAATATGAGAATATAATGAATCAAAGGCATATCATGTCATGTTCTAAAAGTGAGTGCCTACGCATGGAAAAACACTCTTCAACATGGAGTCGAGAGCAACTTGCTCAACAGCTTAACGCGTGCAATAAATGTGTCATGTATCATTCCGGTGGTATCAAAGAGGGCATTGAGTCGTACAAGCGCACGACCCGATCTACCATAGGTCTGCTCTACGCAAGACAATGTTTTAATCTTTAGACGCTATTCAAAGATCGCCCTGTTAATTTTAGGTGGAAATTGTACTTATTTTTAGAATTGGTGAAGTTTGTATTGAGATTCATATGTAGGGGTCACCTGTGTATGGTGCGCCCGGAGCGATTCGAACGCCCGACCGCTGGTACCGCAAACCAGTGCTCTATCCAGCTGAGCTACGAGCGCACACCATCTCTAAATTTGAGAGGCTGAAAGTATACCTAATTTTTCTTATGAAACGTTTAAAAGTAGCACGAGTTATCGAATCTTATGAAGCTTCAGTACAAATTCCACTTCGGGCTTGGAAAGGCGTAACTCCTTGGATATTCCTGCAATATCAACTCCTTGCTGATATAATGCAATAATACGGGCATCATCCATACCACTCACTGAAGTCGGCAAAGAGAGTTTTCGCATACCCTCTTCAAGAATTCGAATTTTATGCTCCATCTCATCACGATGCTGCTGCAACGCACTACGAATATCATTCACTGAAGCAACCAGAGG
>JALUJE010000094.1 GCA_027057185.1 Helicobacteraceae bacterium
GAACAAGATATCTAGTAATTTTGCCAATAACCGGTTGAGGGGTTCGCAAATCAGTTTACATGTGTCGCATGAAGCATCACAGATGCAAAAAGCAATAGGCAGAAATATTGCATACATTACTCACTCAGATGAAAATTGACCGATGTGCCGCTTAAGGATTTTAAAAATGCCTCCAGCGCATCGAGTTGCTCTTTGGAGAGGGTGACACCGATCTGGTGTTTGCTCATAATAGTAATAGCCTCACGCAGTGTTTTGATGGCACCGTTATGGAAATAGGGGGCAGTTTTGGCAATATTTCGTAAAATCGGAACGCGAAAATTCCGTTCACCGTTTTTTCCCATAAAACCTCCCGTGTTCTCAAAAGGAAACGGGTGGTACATCTTGAAATTTAGTCCAATATGGCTCACACTGCGTCCTTTGGTGGTTTCATTGAATGTCGTGGTCAGGTTAATGATGCTGTTGTAGTCGCGTAGCGGAAATTTTTGAATACGTTGTCCACCGACACTCGGACCAAAATGGCATCCTTTACAGCCCATATCAATAAAAAGATTGAGCCCCCGTTGCTCCTGCGTAGTGAGTGCCGTAGTGTTGCCATCTAAAAAATCATCATAGCGGCTGCGTGTTATTAGCGTTTTTTCATAGGCAGCTATGGCTTTGGTGATCGTATCGAAAGAGATACCTTTGGTGGGAAATACCGCGGCAAAGCGTTGACGATAAAGCGGATTTTCCCTGACACGTTCCACAACGAGTTTGGGAGTTGCTGCCATTTCAAAAGGTGCTTGTAGGGGACCCTTTGCCTGCTCTCGCAACGAGGAGGCCCGTCCATCCCAGAAAAAGTGTTTGGAGTAAGCACTGTTTAAGACAGTCGGGCTGTTGAGGTGCGAAGGATTTTTTAGATTGTGGTAACCGACGGCCGTGGGTTTATCATCGTCACCGCCTTGGTCAATATGGTGACATGACGCACATGAGATGGTACGATCTTTAGAGAGATTGGCATCGAAAAAGAGCATTTTACCCAGCAATACTTTAGAGACCGTTAACGGATTGTTCGAGTCATCAACCTGAGTTTTGAGTGCATCGAATGTTGTGGGCATGGAGCGAAGCCCCTTGCTCAGTGCTTTGTCTCTGAGTGAAGGCTGGGCGAGTAGTACAGATGCTAACAAAGAGATCAGTAATAGAGTACGCATGACTATATCCCAAAGGTCTCTTTAACCTTACGTTCAAAGGCAGCATCGCTCAGAGACTTTCGCATGGGAAGAAAGGTGGTTGCTTCAATCCCTACGGGAATAAAGATATCGGCATCGTCATCTTCAATGATTTCTTTAACAGTCTGGGCAATCGGCTGGGGGTCGGGACCCTCATTGATGGCTTTGGCTACTATGGGGACAAAGTGGGCTACCAGATCGCTGTACGGCGAGTCCTCTGCAGTTGTCTTCGCATTGATGGCAAGACCTTTATGCACAAAATTGGTACGAAACAGACCGGATTCAATCGCGTGAACCCGAACATTGTAAGCCAGAGTCTCAAATCGCAAGGAGTCGGTAATCCCTTCCACTGCGTATTTTGAGGCATTGTAGTGCGTCAGTAGCGGCAAACCCATTTTTCCTAAAAAGGAAGAGATGTTAATAATGACGCCATGGCGTGCCCGGCGCATGTACGGCAATACAGCCCGGGTAACTTTGAGCAACCCTAAAACATTGACATCGAATTGCCGGAACATTTCGTCATCGGTGGCATCTTCTACGGTAGAAAGCAGACCGTAGCCGGCATTATTGACAAGAACATCCAAACGACCTTCTTGGGCAATGATATGTGCCACGGCACTGTTAATGCTTTGCGTATCGGTAACATCAAGATAGATAGGCTTAAGTGTTGCGTCATGGTTGCCAGATTGAGCTGTCGTATCCCGTGTCCCGGCATAGACAATATAACCATGTTTGCAGAGTAGTTCTGCAGTAAGTTTTCCCATGCCTGACGTGGCACCTGTAATTAAAACGACTGATGACATATAGCACCCCTCAATTGTGATATACCGCAGTATAGAGCAATATGGGTCTGTACGGCAAGTGTTTTTTAGCACAAACAGAACTTTATTTTAGCACAAACGGAATTTTCAGCGTTTGAGCAGATCTTTGGGGTAGACACCGTATGTTGTAAAAAAGAGTCGGCTAAAGTGTCCTTGATGTTTGTAACCGACAATGCTACTAATTTCTCCAATAGTCAGGTTCTGTTCTCTAAGTAGCAGGTTGGCCTCTTCGAGGCGTAGTTTTTGAATGTATCGGTTAATAGTAGTGTGATAGACCTTTTTAAAGACTTTTTTGAGTTTGGATTCGTTGGTGGCACACAGATGTGCCAGCGTCGGAATGGTCGGTGGATTGGTAAAACTGTTGAGTAAAATATCTTTGGCACGCCGGCAGATGCAGAGTTCTTCATCGCTAATATTGCCGTGAAAATTATCATAAAGTGAGAGTCGGTGAATTAGAAATTCGATGACACTGTGTTCGCAACGCAGACTGTGCATGTTATTGCTGTGCTGGACATTAATGATCTTGGTGACAATATACAGACTCAGTGCATCGAGTGTTTGGGTTGTGAGGCACTGCAGTGACAACTCATGCTGCAGGGTATGGTAAAGAAGATCAATAGGTTCGTCGGGGTGGGTTGTAAGGTAGCGCTTCAGAAAAAAATCGGCAATAAAAAGAATGAATAGCCTCGTCGGTGTTTCAGGCGTAGTAGAGAGTGTCATCTGTTGTCTCGACGAGCAGTAGATGCTGACACTCTCAGCAGAATTGACATGTCTGCTTTGTGTCAGATGATCATCAATGATCAAGGTACCGTCTGTAATGACGGGAATCATGACCAGGCGATCGAGATTATTCAGAACAATATGCAGAGGATCGCTATGGTGTAGTACTACATCAAAAAAGACGACACCATTGGAGATATCGACACGGGTAATATGTTCGTTATGGTGCTTAAAAAGGCTGCTGACCTGATAGCGTCGATCGGTAATATTAAAGAAAAAACTTTCCATTATAATTGATAGTACTCTCGAACCCGCCGTTCAAAATCTTCATCGCTCAACTCTTTGCGCATGGGAATGAATTTTTTGGCTTTGTCACCGACGGTGGCATGCGCTTCAAACTGTTCATCGGTAATAATGTTCAAAATCATCTTGGCAACTTCATGTGCTGCATTACCACCGTTAATCTGTTCTACAATGACGGGAGCAAGGGTTGTAACCAAATTAGCATAGGGTGAGTGTTGGCTAAAGGTATCGGCATTAGTAACCAGATTGTCTCGTGCAAAATTTGTATCGAAAAATCCCGGCATGATGGAGTGAACGCGAATATTGAAAGGGCTAAGCTCATAACGGAGTGAATCGGTGATACCTTCAACAGCGTATTTACTGGCGTTGTATAGGGTGAAAAGGGGCAGACCGATGCGCCCTAGAAAAGAGCTGATATTAATAATAATACCGCTGCGTTGTCGGCGCATGTGTGGGATGAGTGCTTTGGTAACACGCAAGAGACCAAAAACATTGACATTAAACTGTGCCAACATCTCCTCCTCACGAACCTCTTCTACCGTTGCGACTAAACCATAACCGGCATTATTGATGAGAATATCGATAGGATCTATAGCATGCAGTGTTTCGGTAATGCTGTGCATATCAGTAATATCGAGTGCCAGAGGAATCAGCGTGTCACTGGCGATGTCATGTAGCGATTCAGGTGTGCGTGTCGCCGCATAGACAATATAGCCGCGTTGCGATAACAGTACGGCGCTGGCTCTGCCCATACCCGAGCTTGCACCGGTAATGAGAACATGTTTTTTGATGCCGACTCCTTTGTGAGAGCGTATGCTAAGATTCTATTTATACCCTCTCTTTCTTAAG
>JALUJE010000095.1 GCA_027057185.1 Helicobacteraceae bacterium
ATATAATTTTATGTAAATTCTATTTGGTTAATGGGCAATTATCTTTTTTATCGTAGCCTTGCGAAATGTTTTCACAATTTAAAGGATGTAAAAAATGACCGAAGAGACTAAAGCGCTGGTAAAAGCAACAGCACCGCTGATCAAACAGCAAGGTGAGGCAATTACACAAACAATGTATCCGATTTTATTTGAGCGCTATCCGGGTGCTAAAGAGTTATTTAAAAATGCCAGTGACAATCAGCATAAAAAATTGGCAGCATCTATTTATGCGTATGCCGCCAACATTGACAGACTTGAGGCATTGGGTAAAGCCATTGAAACTATCGCTGCAGCACATGTAAAAACAAAAATTAAGCCGGAACATTATCCATGGGTGAGAGATGCTTTACTGAGTGCTATTAAAAAAGTTTTGGATGACAAAGCGACTCCCGAAGTGATAGATGCGTGGGGCGAGGCCTATGACTTTTTAGCCAATGTACTTATACAACGGGAGAAGGAACTTTACAAAAATAGTTAGTACTCCGTAATAGAGAACTCTAACACTCCAATAGGTTTGCTTGGAGATAATGCCACCAGATCGGGATAGACATCATCTAAAATCTCCTGAAATTCTTGGTACGGTTCAGTAGTTTCCAATGAGCCGTATATACTGACACCAAGCCAGTCAATATAGTCATCACCGGGATAGTATTTTTGAATTGTGTTCCATGAAGTTTGAGGATAGCTATAGGCATTGACATGAAAAAACCATGTAATATTTTTTACGCCTACCGCTCTAAAAAGATCAATAATATGTCTGTAGGCATTTTGAAATAGGAGACCACCATTTTCTTTGCCATTATAAACAGCATTCCAGTTAAACCATTCGCCATTCATTTCTGTACCAAACTCTACAAGAAGAGGAGATCCGAATGCTTTGGCATCATTGGCCCACTGCATGAGATCGGCATCAAAGGTTCCCTCAATGATATGTTGAAGGGTAAAGGTTGGTTCTGGTACATACTCTTCAAACTGACTACGCGGCATCATTCTGATGAAGGGAATTTTTCCTAAGTCGTTGATGCGGGACACCGCCTCTTTTGGAAAGCGGATGCCATGCATCCAGTTATTGGAAAAATAAGCCCAGACAATCTTTTTTTGTGTCAATGCTTCAAAGTGAGCGATGGCAGTTTTGGTCACGTTTTCCTCTTCACCGCCAAAGTCAGGAAATGCAGCATGATAGATGCCTTCACCGGCAATAAGTTTATTCTTGTGAAAGTGCGGTGTTGTGGTAAACAACGGATTATTGATAGCTTCTTGGTATGCCAAAACGGCTGCGTGAGAACTATCCAGTCGCAATAATGTATGGGTACCGTCCTCGTTTTCCCAATTTTCATGCCACCAACTGATGGCTTTGAGATTGGGGTAGTTTTCAGAAGTGAGGGTTTCAAATGCTTTGGTAATCCATTGGGCTTTAACCGTGTTGTCATGATGGCCAGAACCACTATTGCAAGATGTCAATAGCAATAGTAATGGCAGTAGTAAATACTTCATATTAATTTCTCTTTTAAATCGGCAATAATCTCATTTTGACGTCGATAAATATATTTACCAAGATCTGATTCTTGTGCAGGGTTCAGATCGAGTTGAAAATGATATTTGTAGCCATCCTCAAATTTAGAGACATGAATGAGTTCGGCTTCCATATGCAAGATACTTCCGCAGAGTGTATCAGGTATTTTGACACTAACCCGTTCATAAAGTTCTAGTTTTAGATCACGTGGACAGACCATGGAAATACCACCCAGTGAGATGTCAAAAAGTGAGACAGAATAGTTGTTTATGAGTACGGTAGTCTTGGTTATCGGTGCTACCCGTACGGTTTGGCGCTTATGAATCCCCGAAGTTAACGAATCAAACTGTGAGAGTTCAAGCAGATCATGACCTTTAATAACACGTGGTGTCACTTTGGCAAAAAGGTCATGTCCGAATGTCTGTTCACACAATAGATAAATGCCGCCTTGACAGGTTGCAGCAATATCCTGAAGAGCATGTGCTTTTATGAGAACTTTATTGGCGGAAGTGTGTACTATTTTTGCGTTAAACTCAATGGGAATACCATGATACGTATTGAGGACTTTTATTTTTTGAGATTTTTTGCGGAGTGTTTCTAAAAATGTTATGGCAACATCATCAGGAATAATCTCGTTATTGGTGGAAGTGTCGGGGGTAATACTGTGGCACTCTTTTAAAAAGGTATCAACGGCCTCTACAATATCACGAAGATGTAGCCAGTCGTTAGTGTGACTGACCAGTGAGTGCGTGTAATCACTTAAAAACCTGAAAAACAGGTCAGAAAGGAGATACTCCAAATTCATGCCGTTTTTTTTATAACGGTGCAACAGCTTGAGTGAGGAGGTAATATCAACACGATGATGTAAAAAAAATCTGTCATAAAGAGCAGCAGCTACTTTGAGTTTGGCAGACCGGCTAAAGGAGGATTTCGTGTATGAACTGCTAAGTTCCAAAAATGTTTTTACAAACTGTTGCTTATAGGTTTTTGCCGAAAATTTTTTATGTTCAATTAATGTAAAAGCATTGCTCTTTTCGGGTTTATGCATGGCATCCTCAACCAACAGTATCTTGTATTTAATTGTAGGTAAAGAATGCTTACAATACGCTAAATGGGGCTTGGGCTTATCGAAGTGCTGCTACCAAGATTTGCCCGCGTCGGTTAATATAAACACGTTTGTATTTTTTTGCATATTTTTTCAGTGCCGCTTTTAAATCCTCCATATTCGTAATTTCGTTATTTTCAATTTGAATAATAATATCTCCTTCTTTAATGCCTTGTATAGCGGCTTTAGAATCGGGTTTTATTTTTACTATTAATACCCCCTCTACTCCATTGGGAATACCGTAACGATATCGCAGAGAATCGTTTAACGAAAGTAGCTCCATACCGCTAAGAAGTTCAGATGTTTCATGGCTTATCTGTTCAAGTGTACTGAGTTTTATACTGGTGTCAAAAAGTTTTTTATCACGTTCATACGTGAGATTGACAATACTTCCAGGTTCTTTAAGACCAATAGCATTTTTTAGAGTTGCAGCACTTTCTATGGGAGTATTATTGACATTGACAATAAGGTCACCGCGTTTTAGTCCGGATTTTTCTGCCGGTGTATTAGGTTCAACGGCAACAATCATGGCACCCTTTTTGTTTTTATAGAGTGTTTTAAGATCTTTAGTCAAGTCACTAATACTGACACCCAGATAGCCCCTGTCAATAGAGCCTTTTTCAATAAGTTTTTTAGCAATATTTTTGACCATATCTACTTCAATAGCAAATCCGATACCATTATTACCACCACTTCGTGAGATGATGGCAGAGTTGATTCCAATGAGCACGCCACGGCTGTCTACGAGTGCACCACCGGAATTTCCAGGATTGATTGAGGCATCAGTCTGAATGAAATTTTCATACTCATTAATTCCCATGCTATTTTTGTGCTGTGCCGAAATGATTCCTTGAGTGACACTCTGACCAACTCCAAAAGGATTGCCGATGGCAAATACGACATCTCCGACTTTAAGGTTCTGTGAACTGCCCATGGTGATAGGCTTGAGATCATCGGCTTCTACTTTAATAACGGCAATGTCGGATTTAGCATCGGTGCCAATAACCTTTGCCTGGAGTTCTTTCGCACTGCCGTTGATGGTGACAATGATCTCATCAGCATCTTTAACGACATGGTTATTAGTAACAATATAGCCATCTTTAGAGATAATAACTCCCGAACCCAAAGCCTGAAGCGGCGGTAGATTTTGTTCTTGAAACTGTCGGGAAAACTGCTGACCGAAAAATTGTTCAAAAAAGGGATTCATAGAAGAGGGTACCCGTTTTTTTACAAT
>JALUJE010000096.1 GCA_027057185.1 Helicobacteraceae bacterium
CTTCGTTGAACCATTTCACAGTTCCATTTAGCAATTCTGCCATGTTTGTACCTCTTATAGGGAAAAATACACTTTAAATTAAAGTGGAATCAAAATTGGGGGAGTCTTCAGGTCTAGCAGAGTATTCTCGTTACACACCAAAGATGAACTCTAGCCTCATCTTTCATCACACGTATTGTAACGTATTTTTTTTAAAATAGCTAATATATTTTTTTAATACGTCCGACAGAACCATTGGTAAGACGTACTTTAATGCCGTGGGGATGGCGGGTTGCGTTGGTTAAAATATCTTTAACAATACCGTGGGTTAAGGTCTGTGTTAGTTGGTCTTGTTTACGAACAATAGCTACATTTGAGCCACTTTTGACATGATGACGTAAGGTTCCCTCCATTATGACTCCTTGGGTTGATAGGCGAGTATCTTTTTGACTGTCTCAATAGAACAAAAAAAGACGGCATCAAAGATGGGGTTGAGTTGTGTGGTATGGTCATCGATCACATCAAAGGCTTTCATGCTAAAACCATCACCGTCTTTACGTTGTTTGGGTTTTACCCGAAATGTTATGGGATGCAGTGTGCGAACCAGATTACGTACTTTTTTGTAAGTTTCATGCTGCTGTTTTGGCAGAAGGTTTCCCTGTTTGCTTTCACGAATACGTATGTTGCCCAGTAGGGTCAGTTTGTCCTGAAAAATCACCTTATCCCAGCGAATACTTCCGTGAGAAAAATGAAATTCACATGATTTTGCCATTAGCGGATGGGGTTTGGTCTTACGGATGGCTTCAAGCATGTGAAGAAAGAAATTTTTCCCTCCCAGTGCGGTAGCACAGTTGAGCAATTGATGGTGGTAGTCGGTTTTAGCAGCAGTATCTAAATGATTAAAGTCGCGCATAGCGGTGTCCTTGTAAAAGCGGTGTGCCATTATAGTACAAATTTCGCGCAGATCATTTCTGAGGTGATCTGTATACTCTTTTTGTACATGAGCGATTATAAAAATTCTAGAGTTATGGTTTGCCTGTAGTAACGTGTGTAAAGGGTTATGGTACCGTTTTGACTAATTTTAAGAGCAATGCCACCTAGAACATTGGCATAAAGCGATGCAGCATTGCGTCCGCCCAAAATAGAAGTAAACGTTGATTGTAATGCGGTTGCAATCGTAGGGTCACAATGCTCGGTCTGAATCGATAAAATACTGCCCACAGACTGCAATCCTTCATCATTAAAAATGACGCAGCCATCAAGTGTCATAAGATTTTTTAAAATCTGCATCATGTTGGGAGCAACCGAAAGTGCCTGTTTTGGTGTAGATCGAATGACATTTGAGAGATTTTTTATGAAAGGATCAGGACTGTTCTGGACATCGGAACTTTTGGGGTTTAAGATCTGTTGCTCATAAATGTGTTGAGACGGATCGTAAATAATGAGTCCGCCATGGTGTTCATGACTGAGTTCAAAAGCAATTTTCAGCAGGCTTTTTCCTATGTGATTGTTGTTAAAGCGTGCCCGAAAGAGTTTTTCGAGTAGATCCATATCATAGCAGTGCCACCGGTGGTTTCTTCGAGAGGCTATCATGGTAAATTTTCCATTGCCGCTATAGTGCTCTTTTCCCAACAAAAACAGATCACCGTTACTTTGATAGTGCAACGTGAGTAACGGAGTGGATGTTTTGGACTCAAAGAGTGTTGCGTAAGGTACAAAAGCTTTGGGAACATTAAAAGCATACTCGGTAGATGCCTGTGTTACAATCTCTTGTGTTGTCAGGATTTTAAAGTCTGTGCTGAGTGCAATATAGACTTCGGCAGAAAAATTAATGCGGCAGAGATAATTGAGTGAATCTACCATCGTGGTGTGGTGTGACGTCGTAGCGGTATCGGCAGTAAAGACAAGATTGAGATTGGGAAAAATATCTTCATGTCTCTCCCGATCGAGTCGTGTAATGAGATCTAAAATATAGCTGGAGCAGGCTTCGGTGATACCGCTACTCAGATAAAGCCACCGGGTAATGATGTCATTGGTCGTAATCGGTGCATCGGTATTGAGATACGCCATGAGTTGTTCATATACGGCCTTTCGTGTTTTAGATGTACTGCCGCCGATATAATAGGCGCTGGCAACCTCCTCCCCCTCAACCTGATAGCGAGTAATACGTTTGATGGCAGATTCGGTATGCCTGTGTTGCTCTTGTGAGGATGTTGGTAGAAAAAAATGCGGAAACAGTGTGGCGAGCAGTTTCGCTTTTTGGCTCATAACGACTCCTTGAAAGCCTATTATACTGAAAATGGTAAAATGGTGCTAAGGAGAGCAGATGTTTAAAGTACTAACCCTTGACGGTGGAGGAATCCGCGGCTATTTGAGCGCCAATATTCTGGCCAATCTTGAAACATTACTCAATCGTGCCGACGGCAAAGAGGTGTCTATTGGTCAACGGTTCGATCTGATAGCCGGAACCTCAACAGGCGGAATAATTGCGTGTGCACTCTCCGTTGGAATGAGCGCCAAAGAGATTGGCACATTTTATGAAACGCTGATGGAAGAACTGTTTACTCCGGTATCTGAGGGGATTTTTGAGCCAAAGTATTCAACAGATATATTGCGAAACAGACTGGAGCAAATTTTAGGAGATGCAACCCTTGCTACTGTCAGCACTGATCTGTGTGTGACCAGTGTTGATGTAGAAAACAGTGCAGCTCGCTTTCATAAAAGCGGCTATTTTCCGAGAAACGCAACCCGCCTGGATGAGAAATTGGTCGATATTGCCTTGGCAACGTCTGCTGCACCCAGTTACTTTTCTCTGGTAGATACCCTGCACTCAAGTCGGTTATGTGATGGTGGCATGGTGGCAAACAACCCCTCCTTGGTTGCCCTCATAGATGCTATGAAGTTGACGGACAACCGCTTAGATACTATTGCGCTTATTTCCATTGGAACGGGAGAACAGCCCAATATGCCCTATGATGTCCAACGGCTTAGAGACGGTGGAATATTGGAATGGATGATCGATATTTCCCCCGATACCAAAGCAGCGCAGGTCGTTGAGGGTATACGGCAGCACCGTTCTAAAATTGCGCTGGGAATCGACTATATGTTGAGTAACAAAAAGGTATTTGACTCCAAAGGTTCCCCGCTATTGGAACTGCTGATGAATGCACAATCTAAACTTGCAGATGAGCAGACACGTTTTTTACTGCAGCAGAACTATGTGCGCATCAATCCCAAACTGAGTATTCCGATTGCTCTTGATGCGGTACAGAAGTTTGAAAGTCTGAAAAATCTGGCCGATCTGGATGAACAGCAGTATCAAGATGTGTTGAGGCTGTTGCGCTAACATACATGTATTTGCCAATGCGAACAATACCATACTTTTCCCGAACGCTCTTTTTGATATAATGACATAAAAAAGTAGGAGTAGAAATGAAAACCGTTATTTTTTTAAGTGTACTGCTTTGGGGCATGGCAGCATATGCTCAGGAGCGCTGCATGAACAATCATCTGGGTGAACCAATTTGTGCGCCGCAGTGTGGCTCTATTCATACCAATGCACTCGGAGAAATTGTCTGCGGTCAGGGGGCGTGCATTACAAACAACTTTGGCGATCTGATCTGCTCCAAACAGCAAGGCGGTACGGCAACAAAGAATTTTTTTGGTGATGTTGTCTGTACCGGTGGATGTGAGCCGGCATCGGACAAACAGTGCCAAAAGCCCTATTGACGAGAAGGGTAGCAGTTTGCCATACACGCCGGTTCTTACCTTCAACACTGAAAGAGTTTACGAATAGATAAAGGATTAAGCTAAGGACTTTGGAGTTGGTGTATAATAGCATTCATTAAAAATAACGCAGAAAGGAGTGTGTTTGAACGACACGACCCAAGAGTTAAAAGAGAAGATTACCGCACTCAAAAAGCGGCTTGATGTGACGGTTGTAGCACATTTTTATCAGCGGGATGAAGTTTTTGAAATGGGGGATATTACCGGAGATTCTCTCGAGCTTGCCCGAAAAACCATGGAAGATGATGCCGCGTATGTACTCTTCTGTGGCGTAGGCTTTATGGGACAGAGTGTCAAGATTATGAGTCCGCACAAGCGGGTGGTGATGCCGCGAATTGCCTGCTGTTCCATGGCAAAGATGATTGGTGGGGAACAGTATGAGAACTCTGTGAAGTTTTTAGAGGCTAAGGGCATTAGCCGAGATAATATCATGCCTGTGACCTACATTAATTCTGATGCTGATGTCAAGGCAGCCGTAGGAAAAATGGGTGGTATGGTCTGTACCAGCTCCAATGCCAAAATTATTATAGAAAAAGCGCTTGAAGCAGGCAAAAAAATTCTCTTTGTTCCCGATCGCTGTCTGGGGCAGAATATTGCCAAGGGGATGGGGTTGAAATCATGTGTTATTGGTGATGGCAGTGATGTTAACGATGCCGACATTATCTGCTATGACGGATTTTGTTCGGTGCATCAGCTTTTTACGCTAGATGATATTGCGTTCTACCGTAAAAAATATCAGGATATTAAAATTGTTACGCATCCTGAGTGTGATCCTGCCGTGTGTGATGCTTCGGACTTTGTCGGTTCTACGTCACAGATTATTCGCTATATCAAAGAGTTACCGCCGGAACAAAAAGTGGCAGTGGGTACGGAGTTTAATCTGGTGAACCGATTGCGTCAGAAGAATACCTATGTACTCTCATCAACAAAACCGGAGTGTCCGACCATGAACGAAACGACGCTTGAACATCTGTATGAGACGTTACAAGCCATTGATGCAGGGGAACCGATTAATGAAATTCTTATTGATCCCGATACACAAAAATGGGCAAAAATCGCACTAGAGCGAATGCTGGCATTATGATAGAAGCATTTTTGCATGAGGTGTTGCAAGAAGATATTGGACGCGGAGATCTGTACGCTTTAGTCTCAGAACCTGTTGCCGCATCTGCTAAAATCATAGCAAAAAGCGAGGGTATCCTGGCGGGTCGGCACTATATTGATGTTCTGGCTCGTATGGAATGTTTTCAAATCACATGGTACTGTAATGACGGAGATACGTTTGGTTGTGGGGAGCTGCTTGCCCAGATAGAAGGAGACTCTCACACACTCTTGCGTATTGAGCGTACACTGCTCAATATGCTGCTTCATGCCAGTTCTATTGCCACATTGACCCGGGCGTTTGTTCATAAGATTGCCCCCTACGGGACCAAACTGCTCGATACCAGAAAAACCCGACCGTTACTGCGTGTGTTTGAGAAGTATGCAAGCCGTTGCGGCGGTGCCATCAATCACCGCATGGGGCTAGATGACTGTTTGATGCTTAAGGACACCCATCTTAAAACCATTGAAAATCTCGAAACGTTTATGGTGCAAGCACGCCAGAAGATTCCCTTCACCTCAAAGATTGAGCTTGAAGCAGAGTGTGTCGAAGATGCTATCTATTTTATGAGTCTGGGTGCCGATATTGTAATGTGTGACAATATGACTCCCGAACAGTTGCGTAGTGTGGTGGCACATAGAGAAGAAAATTTTCCGGCCGTACTGCTTGAAGCCAGTGGGAATATTTCGTTACAGAGCATTGAGGCGTATGCTAAGACTGGGGTTGATGCCATTAGTTCCGGAGCATTTATCCATCAGGCAGCATGGATTGATATCTCCATGAAGATGCAGTAATTTACATGTATTTTTAGATGGGGGTGATCTTCGATGGCCGATGATCTCGAAAAGACTGAGGAACCCACCCCCAAGAAGATAGAAGACGCCCGCCAAGAGGGTAATGTTCCCAAAAGTCAAGATACTTCCGGTGTGATTACCCTCTTTTTTGCCATTTTGTCCATTCTAATGCTTTTTGATTTTATGGGCGATCAGCTGTTTCATCTGACCCGATATCTTTTTTCGCTGCAGGGCACACCGTTAACACAAAGCGGTTTAATCGATATTGCAGTTACCATGATGAAAGAATTTTTAATCATTGCACTGCCCTTAGCACTGGTTGTCGCCATTTCAGGTATTATCGGTGGTTTGGCGCAGTTTGGGTTCTTGTTTACCACGAAACCGCTGCTTCCCGACTTTAAAAAGCTCGATCCTATTAAGGGGGCACAAAACCTCTTTTCACTGAAAAAAATTATTGAAGGCTTCAAGATTACACTCAAAGCCATGGTGACAATGGGTGTGGGGTTTAGTTTTTTCTTTTTCTTTATTCAGGAATTGCCCACCGTGGCACTGTTTCCGCTGATAGATCAGCTCGAATGGGTAAAAGACAAAATCATTATTATTGCGTTGGTGATGCTTTTGGTTCTGGTGGTATTTGCACTGATAGATCTGATTATTGTCAGAAAACAGTATTTTGATAAACTTAAAATGAGCAAACAAGAGATTAAAGATGAGATGAAAAATATGGAGGGTGATCCGCATATTAAGGGAAAAATTCGTCAAATCCAGATGGAGGCGGCACGGAAGCGGATGATGGCAGAAGTTCCCGATGCCGATGTGGTCATTACCAATCCAACACATTATGCGGTTGCAGTCAAATATGACGGTAACAAACACCGTGCTCCTGTAGTGGTTGCTAAAGGGATGAATACTATTGCCGTACAGATTAAAAAAGTGGCTAGGGAAAACCGGGTACACATTGTGCAAAACCCTCCCTTGGCTCGGGCACTTTACAAGGAAGTCGATCTTGACAAACCCATCCCTGAAGCGCTCTTTGCTACCGTGGCGGAAGTGCTGGCGTATGTTTATAAAATTGACAATAGGTAATTTACAGGTAACACCCATGCATTAGGCATCATACTCATGATCAAGATAGACCTGAGAGCGCAGGTGCTTTTGATAGGCGGTAATGTCAAAATCACTCATCGCACTTACGCCGTCATCAACTGCGGCTTGTGCCACGGCTGAGGCTACCCAGATAAGTACCTCTTTGTTAAACGGAGAGGGAATGACATGGTCTGTTCCATATGCCATATCGGGTTGGTTGTATGCCGCTTTAACATAGTACGGTACCGGTTCTTTTGCCAGCTGTGCCAGAGCCCGTGCTGCTGCCATCTTCATATGTTCGGTGATTTTCGTTGCGCGAACATCCAGAGCTCCCCGAAAAATCGAAGGAAATCCCAGAACATTGTTGATCTGATTCGGATAATCGCTGCGACCCGTTCCCATAATGACATCATCTCTGATAGCATGTACAATTTCGGGTAAAATTTCAGGTTCAGGATTCGCACAGGCAAAGATAACGGGGTGGGGCGCCATGGAACGTACCATGTCTCGTGTTACAATATTAGGGCCGCTCAATCCTAAAAGCATATCGGCATGTGTCATAGCATCGCTTAGAGTCCTATCATTGCTCTCAATGGCAACGAGCTGTTTGTATGGGTTAAGATCGTTACGTTGGGTAGTAATAACCCCTTTGCTGTCAACAACGACAATATGCCGTGCTCCCAAGTCGCGGTACATTTTTGCCGATGCCAACCCGGCGGCACCGGCACCGAGAATGACGATTTTAACGTCTTCAATGCGCTTGTTTCTCAGTTCCAAGGCATTGAGCAGTCCCGCAGCCGTAATAATGGCCGTACCGTGCTGATCATCATGCATCACCGGTATATTGAGGCGTTCTTGCAGTTTCGCTTCAATTTCAAAACATTTTGGAGCGGCAATATCTTCCAGGTTAATGCCGCCAAAACCATCAGCAATAGCTGCACAGGTATCGACAATGGCATCGACATCATGAATATTGAGTTCAATATCAAAGGCATTGACATCAGCAAATTTCTTAAAGAGTACGACTTTACCTTCCATAACAGGTTTTCCTGCTAGAGCTCCAATATTTCCCAATCCGAGTACGGCAGAACCGTCTGTAATGACTGCAATCAAATTTCCTTTGGCGGTGTAGTCGTATGCTGTTGAAGGATCGGCTTCAATCTCCTTGCAGGGAATGGCAACACCGGGCGTATATGCGAGTGAGAGATCGTGTTGGGTATCGCAGGGTTTGGTGATTTCAATGGCAAGTTTACCGTTGTGATGATAGTCCAGCGCGTCATCATGAGTGTGTTGAGGCATAGCAATCCTTATCTAATTGATGGCGCATTCTAGCATAATTTCGTTTTTTGTACTATAATGGTGAAAAAATATTAAAGATAAAGAATTGAAACCAACAACACATATTATGGTGATTACTGAAAATCATTTAGATAGAAAATTGTTACAACAGTTGTTGCACTCTTATAATATTGCTTTTTTTGATGAATTTTCAATGGCAAAAAAAGCGATTGAAAAAGCGGTACCTACACTCATTCTCATTGACGGATCGTACGCGGAGGCGGGGTTTGCCTTTTGCAAATCGGTGACGCGACATATTAGAATCCCCATTATGTTTTTGTTTGACACTGCTGATCGAAGTCTGATTACAAATATGTTTAGCAGTGGCGGATGTGATTATGTGCTGCGACCTCTTACTCAAATAGAGCTTACCAGCCGTGTCTATATCCATACCTCGTATGCGTCTCAAAAGAAGGAACTGGAGTCATTGGCGTATTATGATCCGATGACACAGCTCTATAATCGGCGAACATTTTTTACATACACCCATAAATTGTTACGTACGCTTAATAGCGATGAGGTTCCCATGCATTTACTGCTGTTTCATTTTCATTCGTTACATAAAATTAATGAAACGTTTGGGTACTTCTCCGGTGACAAACTCATTGAGGAGTTTGCGGGAATTATGAAATCGGTGCTCAAAGAGCATGCTATTATTGGTCGATTAACGGGGAACAGTTTTGCGGCGATGGTGAGCCATAGAAGTGCAAAAGAGCTTTCCGAATATGCATCACGCATCAGTCGCAGGGCCTCGGAATTGAGTATTGAAAAAGAATTTCCCGTCGTCGTCGAGTATGTTATCGTCGCGCAATGCAGTGAGCGAAAAACTATTGACGAGCTTCTGTTGGAGGCAACGAAGAAGCTCGAACAGTGTGAAATAGCGCGTACAAAACGAAACTATTAACAACGCCTTTACGGGGTTTGATATAATGGCAGTAATGAAGCATGCTATCGTAGAAAAAATTGAACAGGCTCGACACATTGTTTTGATTGTTCATGTCCATCCGGATGCAGATGCTTTTGGCAGTGCAAGTGCCTTTTATTCTTACCTGTTACGACAGCAGAAAAAAGTAACGCTTTTTTGCGCAACACCTCAGGTAGATCGTCGTTTGGCATTGTTACCCTGGTTTGATAAACTTCGACATCATTTGCCGCGTCGTGCCGATCTTGCCGTCTGTTTTGATTGTGGCAGCAAAGAACGTCTGGGCATGGAACTGGAATGTCAGCTTATCAATGTTGACCATCATATCAGTAACACGCATTTTGGGACCTATAATCTTGTAGATATAGATGCCATTAGTACGACTCAAGTGGTGTACAATTTTTTTAGAGATCACGATATTGCCATTAATGCCAACATGGCAACGGCATTATATGCCGGGCTGTTGGACGATTCGCAACAGTTTTTGCATACGAAGACGGATGTGGCGGTTTTTGAGATGGCAGCCGAATTGTTGCGTTGCGGTGCCGAGAGCCAATGTGTTGTTCAGGCTCTTTTTCGCACCTACTCCTTGGCATCATTACGGCTAGAAGGTGTCTTATACAAGCAGTTACGGTTGCGACATGAGGGACGCGTTGGCGTACTACATGTTCATTTGCAGACTCTGTCGCACACCGGGGCGGTGCCTGAGGAAGCTGAAATCGCGTTAGAGAAGGTGCAAATGCTTGCAACGGTGGAGATCTCCATTTTGTTACGAGAACGTCGTCAAGGCGGTGTTAAAGGTTCACTAAGAGGTGATGGTAGTGTCAATGTTGCGGCAGTCGCAGCACGTTTCGGCGGTGGCGGACATCGAGATGCTGCCGGATTTATAGCAGATGGAACTCTTTGTGCTTTAGAGGAAGAGATTATGAATATATTATATGAGGAGATGAGTTGAGACGAAAAAAAAGTAATGCATCGGCATTAATGGCAAAATTGCTGATGGTGGTTATTGTTGCGGTGGCGATTTATGTCGGGGTATCTGATACGTTTGAAAGAGATGAACCGGTAATAGTGATTCATAACACAGAGTATTGGAATCTTAAAGAGCCTATTTCGATTCAAATCAACGATCAGAGCGGTATGACATCATATACCGTGGTACTGAAAACACAAAAAGAGAATTTTGACTTGGCTCAGGAGATGTTGATGACACCCAACAAAGAGTTGAAGCTCAATATTAAACCGCCCAAACGCCTTTTTGGTCTCAAAGAACATGATGTGACGCTTTACGTTGAAGCCAACGATGCGAGCCAATGGAACTTTTTTAAGGGTAACAGTGCGACGGTAACCAAAAAAATGATTATCGATAAAAAGCGTCCGCAGGTCAATGTTATTGCCAATAGTCGCAGTATTACGCAAGGCGGTTCGGCACTCGTCATCTTTAAGGCATCTGATGATAACTTGCAAAGTCTCTACTTACAGTCATCCAACGGTAAAAAGTTCTATCCACAGACCTATATGGAAGCGGGTTACTATGCCTCGTTGGTGGCATGGCCGGTGAAAGAGAAAAATTTTCGTATGCATATTATTGCCAAAGATATGGCAGGAAATTTAACCAAAAAATATGTCCCTTTTTATTTAAATAACAAGACGTATCGCACCTCAAAAATCAATATAACAGATCGCTTCTTAGATGGGAAAATTGCCGAATTAGCCGAAGAGTTTGTTGAAACGCAGGGGGTAGAAGACCGTATTAAGCGCTTTAAGATCATCAATGAGGACGTTCGTGCCAAAAATGAGGCATTGATTCATAAAATTACTTCCAAAGTTCCTGAAGATATTGTAGAACGATTAACTATCACGCCATTTTATCCATTGAAAAATGGTAAAAAAGTGGCGAGCTTCGGTGATCACCGATATTACTACTACAACAACAAACGTGTGAGTGAATCTTATCATTTAGGTTTGGATCTTGCCTCGGTACAGATGGGTAAAATTAAAACGCGCAATAGCGGTAAAGTTGTTTTTGCAGGAGATAACGGGCTCTACGGTAATATGCCTATTATTCATTTGGGAATGGGGCTTTACACACTCTATGGACACTGCTCTAGCGTTGATGTGAATGCCGAAGAGGAAGTCTCCGCTGGTATGAAAATTGCTAACACCGGTATGAGCGGTTATGCCATGGGCGATCATCTGCATTTTGGTGTTTTGGTACAAGGCGTAGAAGTGCGTCCGGAAGAGTGGATGGACAAGCAGTGGATACGGCTTAACATTGAAAATATTTTTAAAAGTGCTCAGAAGGTTATCAATAGATCTTAGTTATACTGGGTCTAATGATATTATGAGATTCTGTTATGTCACATTTACATGTAGAAGGGTAGGTAATGTATCAAACAACCATAGCAAAACCGGTTGAACTGGTTGGAATCGGTCTTCATAAAGGTAACCCCGTGCGGTTACGCCTGGAACCGTTAGAGGCCGATAGCGGCATTGTCTTTTACCGCAGTGATGTCAGTGTCGCCATTCCTTTAAAGCCGGAAAATGTCATTGATACGAAAATGGCAACGGTTATTGGCAAAGAGGGAGAGGTAATTTCAACCATTGAGCATCTGCTCTCAGCCGTGTATGCATATGGTATTGACAACCTTCGTGTTGTTGTTGAT
>JALUJE010000097.1 GCA_027057185.1 Helicobacteraceae bacterium
TGCATTGGCTTCTAGAAGTTCATTCGTCAGATCCATGGCATCTTTTAAGACGCTACCTGCTTTTTGATTACGATAAATGGTAATGGTCTGTGCCAGCTGATTTTTCCATAATGGAACAGTATTAACCAGAGTTGAGTTAATTTTATTAATAAGCGTTTTGTCATTGTCTTGTACCATACGAATAGACGGTAGCGACTGCAATGCTACTTGGCGGGTCAACATCAAATCATGTACACGACGTTCAAAGTCATCACGAGAGGCCCGCAGATCTTTCAACTCCTGAGCTTCGAGCATATTTTCACTCTCATTCGCTTTGTTCTCAAGCTGCGGTAATTCCTGTTCATCAAGCATCTGTAGCTTTTTTTGTCCGGCAACAATATAGTTTTCTAGTTCATGCACATAGTTTAGATTAGCATCATAAAGTCGATCGAGTGACTCAATATCATTCAACAACATGCCTTTTTGACGTTCTAGTTCATCGGTAATGCTCTCAATCTGCTCTTTAGTATCTTCATATTTATTTAAAAAGACCACTAACGGTTTGGCTTTACCAAAGAGCCTATCAAAAAAACCCAACTCTTTATTTGGGTCTAGTTCACTGACATCAAACCCTTTAATGGCGGCAATCATATTAGAAAGCGGCGCTCCTGCAGCACCAAGGTCTTTACCTTTCACCCCTTCAAGCATGGCCGACGAAACGGTTGTCAGCTCCTCTTGTGCATGAGATCCAAAATGCATAATCGACGCGGAACTGCTTAAATCTATAGATGCCGCCAATGCGTGAACTGCCTGTTCATCTTTTACTGTAATATTACTCTGCTCCATACTTCTACTCCTCACTTTCTAATCGTTTTTTCATTACCGAGAGTTTGACATCCAGACCAACCATATCGTCATCCAGCAGTTTCTCATACTGTTTGTCAAGTTTATCGATACTACTGTCAATAGTATCCAAAAACGAGTCACGCATCTCTTCTGAACGTCCCCGCTGTTCCAGTCGAATGTAGGTCTCACTCATACTACGCAACTCACCCAAATAGCTCACAAGATATTTCCGTGCCCGCTCATAGTCATCGGGCTCATTCTCAATATGTTTGACGATTTTCTCAAACGCTTCTGCCATCTGTAACATTGAGGTCTGAATAAGTGTGGATTGTGTGTGTGCTGCACTTTTTTTAATGGCACTGATATCCTCGTCGGCTTGAACCAGAAGTGTCATGATCCGCTCGGCAGAACGGGAATTTTCGTAACCTTCAATTTTATCTCGCCGCGGGTCGGGTCCATATACCAGATACCAGCCCAGCATTACGGCACCACCAAGCATGAATGATGATAGTATCGGGTAGCCTCCTAAAAGTGCAGAGAGTGTAGAAACAGCGGCAAGCAATGTGCCGGCAATATTTTTTAAAGGATATTTCGGTGCTTTGGCATGGGTGGCATTCTTGTAAATACGCTCCAGTGCAATACCACGTCGCAAAAAAATAAATGCCACAACAAATGCTGCAAAAATGCCCAATGAAATTATAAAATAGAAACTCTCACCCCTTCCTAATGCTTTAATGGCAAAAGAGAGGTAGTTGACCCCAATGAGCAACACCAGCACCCCGCTCACCAACGGCGTGTACTGTTGCACTTTACTCTGGTTATTGTGAGGTTCGTAGCGGGTTGCACTGCGATACTTTCGTTTAGAAGACATTCGTCACTCCCTCACACGCCGTAATCAACAGGGCACTGTAAAGCAATAAAAAGCCGACACTCACACGAATCCACTTTGGCATCGTCATTTCCTCATTTCTCAATGTGTAATAATTATACCTTAATTTTACACAACATAGATATTCCCATGTTCAATTCGGATACGCCCTTCAAGTTCATACTCAAAAATCTGATCACCAAAACGTGCCACAGCTTCCTCATAGCCTGCTCCCTCACGGCAATACTCCAGTAATTCATCATGTTTACATGGTGATTCCATACTACCAAAACCACTCACAAATGCTTCGATATCATAAATCGCTTTGGCACGACCCTGCATCAAAAGCTGTTGCGTTCCCTCACTCTCTTTAAGGCGATGTGGCAGTACATAGATTGTTTTTCCCATTGCCTGAGCATATGCGACACTGCGCATAGTACCACTATCTGCATCAGCCTGAGTAACCACCAGAACATCCCCCAATGCCACCACCATTTCATTACGTACGACAAAACTCCATCTGGTTGCTTGAAAACCGACTTCAAACTGGCTTAGAGTCAATCCATTAGCAGCAATACTCTCAATTAATGTACGATTGACTTTAGGATAGATTGTATCCAGAGCGTTTGCCATCACGGCAATGGTGTTGCCGCTACCGGCTCCCTTGTGTGCCAGCGCATCAACACCCATAGCCGCTCCACTAACAATACAGACACCTCGCGCTGAGAGTTTTGATGCTATGGCATAGGTCATCTCTTTGGTGTACTGACTGGGCCTACGACTCCCGACAATGGAGATTTTAGGTCGCTTCAATAATGCCTTATTTCCCTGATAATAGACAACCGAAGGGTACGTTTTCATCATATTGAATTCTGAAATATTGTCACTTAAAATTTTCATAGAGAGCCTCCTACAACAGAAGGTACCATAACATGCAAATACTTACCAAGTATATGACAATATGCTATATTAAGGCATCAATACGCACCAATTCCACACTCTTTAGCAATGCTTTAGACTCTTTAAGTGCCTGCAATGTCTCTTTACGCGGATGCCCGATAGCAATGGCGCTACCGTGTTTTTTTGCTTTTTTTACTGCCAAAGCAATCTGCTTTTTAATATAACTGACATTACTCTCATGATCTAAAAAAACATCTCGGGCAATATAGGGACTACCATAACTTTGCATCACTTTAGGAAGCTTTGTTTCGGCCGTAGTACGGCTGTCTATAAAACGTATATGGTGCTGTCGAAGTGTAAAAATAAGTCGATTAACCGCACCTTCATCGGCAGTAAATTTACTGCCGGTATGGTTATTCATATAGGCAACTCGTGGAAAAAGTTTTTTAATATTATCAATACGCGATGCAATCTCTTTTTGGGTATCACTGACTCGCAGTGTGTAGCTCTCTTCCGAGTTAAAATGCATTGCTTCTAAAGGAAGATGCACCATATAAAAAGGCTCTTTTTTCGCTAGTTTTGCCGAGTTGGGATGGCGATCGCTCGGTGGTAAAAACGACATGGTAATAGGCAGATGCAGTGCCTTAATAGCCCTAACATCACGAGAAAATGAGACATCATCAATAATAATGGCAAGCTTGGGACGCTCTGTAGAATGTACGACTTTACGTTCGGGTGCTTTCGGTGGTTTGGTGACATGTTGTTTGGTATCAGCATACTCATGTGCCGCTGTTTTAGGCTTATAAATGCTACCGTTCTCTCTTAAAACCGCCTTGAGTTTGTCTTGCAGTGCCGGTACACTATGCGTCTGTTCTGTCTTGGCATGCGTTAGTTGTTGTTGCAACATCTTAATGGTATGCTGCGAATGCTGTCGTTGTGTCGATGTAGCCTCATTAAAACCATAATAGTACCCTATTGCTACAAAGAGTGCCGCGGCAATCAGTCCAACAACAAACCATGAAAAAATAAAAAGAAAGGAGGAAAGTTTTGGAGTGGTTCTCTTTTTGGTCTTCTTACGTTTTGCCAACTAAATGTCCCTAAAAATATCTGTTGGCGAATTCTATTAAAATTGAAGTTAATCTTTTATTAGTCTGTCATGATACCATCAATTTACATGTAAATCTCTACCAATTTGATGTAAAATACAAAATTATTTGTCAAGGAAGAAGGTTTTTATGTTGTTAACCAGAGAAGAAGAAGAG
>JALUJE010000098.1 GCA_027057185.1 Helicobacteraceae bacterium
TGACAATATCAGCGGTAGCGAAGCGGCCATTGCCATCAGTCAAAAAATTGCTACTAAAATCATTTTTTTAACGGCGTATGTTGACGGTGAAATGGTCGATTATGCTGTAGCTTCCGGTGCAGCAGCTTACCTGACAAAACCTTACAATGAAGCGCAGATTATAGCAACCTTACGACTGGTTACAGCAGCGCGTGATGATAATACTGCGGTTGCAGAGACCAAACCTGAAAAGATTTATCTTAAAGGCGGTTATGTCTATTTAACCCACCACAAGCGTTTATTAAAAGACAATCAGGAGGTGGAACTCGGTCCTAAAGCTTTAAAATTGATTGATCTGCTGGCATCGCAGCCCAATATCAGCATCTCTCATGAGCAGATATGCATGCATGTCTGGGAGGAGTCGGTTAACGATAAAACGCTACGCTCACTACTCTTTCGTATTCGTCAGGCAACTCATGATGCCTTTATTAAGAATATAAGCGGTACGGGCTATATGATACAGACGGAATCGGTATAGTGCACAGGGTTAGGGTGGTATTGTCCATAATGGGCCACGGTAGAAGATGTAAAGAGGCGGAGTATGCATAAGTTAATGACATCGCTATGTCTTGTTTTATGTGATGCATTGTCATTACTGATAGCACTGTATATGGCACACTACGGTCGTATGTTACTGGAAAATACGCCGCTTTTTTCCGGTTATCAGGAGAATATTGAACACTTTTTTCTCTCGGGCTTGCTGTTTGTTATTTTTATAATGATTAATTTTTCTTTGGGGCTCTACACAAAACGAAATGATTTTTGGGAGGAGCTGCGTCGCGGTTACATTTCAGCATTTTTATTGCTTGTTTCCATAGTCATGATACTGTTTATAACCAAATCCACCGAAGCCTTTTCACGTACATTTTATATTTTGATGTTTTTTAATTTACTGTGGGTCATGCCTTTGGGACGGGTAGTTGCTAAAAAACTGCTTTTTAGGCTCGGATGGTGGCATATTAATGCCTTTTTGGTCGGTAATGCGGAGCAGGTGGAAAAACTTAAAAAAGATCTGGCGATAAACTGGTATCTGGGGTATCGTAGTGTTGCGAGCATTAATGATGCAAAGATTGTTTTTATTGCCACGCGCGAGATGAGTGTTACCATACTTGAGCGACTCATTCACGATTATAAACGTCTGGTCAAAGAGGTCATTCTTATTCCCTATCTGCATAACATCAGTTTTGCCAACTCGGAAATTATCGATCTCCGTATTGGGCGTATGAGCTTTATCAATATTCAAAATCAGCTTTTTATTCCTAAAAATATCTACATTAAAAAGAGTGCTGAATTTTTATTGGTCATGCTAATGTTGCCGGTGACGGTTGTGGTGATGGGGCTAATTGCTTTAGCCATAAAGTGGAGTAGTCACGGATCGGTGTTATTTCGACAGCAGCGTCTGGGTCAAGATGGAACTATTTTTGAATGTTATAAATTCCGAACCATGTATGAAAACAGTGATGCACTCTTACAGCAGTATTTAGAGGATCATCCTCAAGAAGTTGTCTATTATGAGATGTATCACAAGTACAAAAACGATCCACGAATGACTCCAGTGGGCGCATGGCTTCGTCAATGGTCACTCGATGAACTTCCGCAAATTATTAATGTCTTGAAACTGGAGATGAACCTGATCGGTCCGCGACCGTATATGCTAAAAGAAAAAGAGAAAATCGGTCATGCGATGGATACCATTTTACATGTAAAACCGGGATTGACCGGATTGTGGCAGATTAGTGGACGTAACGAGTTGAGTTTTGAGGAACGTGTAGAGCTGGACGTCTGGTATATTCAAAACTGGTCACTGTGGCTTGATTTTATTATTTTTGCTAAAACCTTTGTTGTACTTTTTAGTCGACGCGGTGCCGCATAGCGGTCTAAACCTTGAGCTTTAAGATTTTAAAGCTTGGTGTCTGAATGACTTTTTCAAAGAGTGATTTGTCGTAGAGATCGAGTAAGAGTGCCTGTATTAGAAATGAGTCAAACGCTTTGGTATCGAGATAAATGGCTTTGGTATTGTTGTAAATAATGAGAATATAGGGAGAGCGTTTATTGTACTGTTTGGATGCCGTGATGGCACCGTTTTGTACCATAACCACACCATAGACCGTGGCTTTGGCTCCATCACTGCCCGTCATCTCCCCACGACGCAGGTCTAACGTAAAAGTATCTCCTTGAATGATGGGATTCCCGGACTGGTAGGGTTTGAGCAAATCAGAAATGTAGAGTTCTGAATGTTTGCTATGGGCTTGACCGCTTTGCAGATCGGTGAGAGCAAAATGCTCAATCATATCAAACGTTAAGAGCATATCGCGATGTAGCATAATGTAGGTATTGCGTCCGCGTGCTTTTGTGGGAATGGTGTAGTTGAGTTCTTGAAAAACCTCATTGAGATTCTTTGTTTTCATGACAAAAGGCAGAACCTCGTTCATATACTCTTTGCGTCCTTCCAGATTTTTTTGAGAGAAATAGCGTGCGGCATTGGCAACGAAATTTTGATTGGGAGAGAGTAACAGTTTGGACATGAGATAGGTATCGCTACCGTGACGACCGTTATCGATGAGTGTATTATTGCTACCAATGTAGTACCAAAGTGGCCAGCCGTAATCCCACCATGAATAGATGAGATCATGTTTGGTATTGATTGTGGCAAACTTTTGTAATGCCATGACATCATTTTTTTTGAAAAAATAGGGAGCAACAGAGCTGTTGACTACAACAATATTGTAGAGCATGAGCGCGATGCCTGCCAGAGTACCGAGTATGGGAATGTTTTTGTGAGGTAAAAAGCGGTTGAAAAGGAAGAGCAGATAGACGAAGCCAAATGCTAACACCGGTGTAGCGTACATGCTAAAACGCATGCCTAAAACTGAAGCAGCATATCCCAGAACAAGCATGGGCAGCGTCAACAGAAACAGAGGGCGGGCTAGAGCAAGCAACAGGTACCCCGCGGTGGCCAATACGACATAAACTTCTGTTCCTGAGAGTAACGGAGAGATTTTAAAAATGGAAGCATCAATAGCTTCTGATACCGTTGCTAGAGTATTGGCAAAATGATAGGTCGTATCGGCGCTTTGGAGGGTCATGGCATGTTGTGATGTCATGTAATCGTTTGCGCGCTCCATGAGTTTGGAGTCATTAAGTACGAACAGTGCGGCTATAATCATGAGTACGGCAGCCACGATTGCCATACGATGTTTGAGCTTTAGCATGATCATAATCAGTGTCATGGCAACCAATGCGGCAATAATAATGATGGAGGAGTGGTACCAGTAGTAAAAACCAACTAATGCGGCAAAAAACAATACGCCCCAAACTAGAGATCTCTTCTGTAGTGCCATCATCACGGATGCTATGGCGAGATAAGGGAAAAAAAGATTTAGGGTGTCCGTATCCATATAGCCCAAGTGGGAACGTGTATAAAAATTAATACCGATACTACCAATAAGTGAGGCATAAAATCCTATTCGGAGCAGCCCGAGGGCATAGCCCATTATCATGATTGGTATGACAATCAGTGATGAGAGAAATGCCGGTAGCAAAAACATTACCCAGTCAATATTGAGATGAAACGCTGACACCAGAACATAGACAAGATAACCGGGCATATACTCTGAAACAAGAGGATACGTTACGCCCGATGCGAGTTGTTTGGCATAGTATCCGTACAGCCCGGCATCAGGCGAGTAAATGGGTAGAGGATTGCCATGAAGCCAGTAGGCATCAATGTCGGCATGCTGGTACCATAATAGTAGACGTACTCCAAGGGCAAACAGGTAGGCAACTATTGTTAAGAGAAACAGCATGCGTACAGA
>JALUJE010000099.1 GCA_027057185.1 Helicobacteraceae bacterium
TTCCCTTTAATGATTTCACTCAAAGATTTAAGTGGACGTTTGTTAGCACCTTTAACCGCATTGGCACGACGACCATTGTCAAAGAGTGCATCCACAGACTCCTGCAGCATACGTTTTTCATTACGAACAATAATCTCCGGTGCTTCCAATTCTACCAGACGTTTTAAACGCTGATTACGATTGATTACGCGACGATAAAGATCATTCACATCCGATACGGCAAATTTACCACCGTCAAGACTTACTAACGGGCGCAAATCCGGTGGCAAGACCGGCAGTGCCGTCAGCATCATCCATGCCGGATTATTACCGGAATTCAGGAATGATTCAATCACCTTAAGACGTTTGACAATAGTTTTACGCTTGGCTTCGGAGTTGGTTTTTTCCATATCTTCTTTGAGCTGTGCAAAAATGTCAACCAGATCGATATCGTCAAGTAAATCACGAACGATTTCACCACCCATATAGGCTTCAAAACCGGTTTCACTATAACGCTGAAACAGTGTGCGGTACTGCTCTTCATTCAAAACATCGTATTTTGCCACAGCCGTTTTCTGTTCTGCGTCATAATACGCTTCACCGCCATTTTTTACGATGTAGGCTTCGTAGTACAGTACACGCTCCAAATCTTTCATTTTAACACCCAGTAACGTACCGATACGAGAGGGTAATGAACTGACGTACCATATGTGAGCGACCGGTGTCACCAAGTCCACATGTCCCATGCGAACACGGCGCACTTTCGTAGAGGTGACCTCTACCCCACACTTCTCACATACAACGCCCTTATAGCGCATTTTTTTGTATTTTCCACACAAACATTCATAATCACGTACCGGACCAAAGATTTTGGCACAAAAGAGTCCGTCACGTTCTGGCTTTAGGGTACGGTAATTAATGGTCTCCGGTTTTTTTACCTCGCCGTGACTCCACGAAAGAATACGCTCCGGTGATGCCAGTCTAAACTGAAGCTGTTTAATATCCTTAGGACGATTATCTTCTTTTATCTCAATAGGTACCAATTTACTCATCGTCTTCCACCTCATCAAAAATCTCTACATCAAGCGCAAGAGCCTGCAGCTCTTTTGTCAATACAAACAGTGTTTCCGGAATAAACGATGCCGGAACACTCTCACCTTTGGTTAATGCTTTATAGGCACGTACACGACCTTCAACATCATCTGATTTAATCGTCAACATCTCTTTGAGTACGGCAGATGCACCGTAAGCTTCCAGAGCCCATACTTCCATCTCACCAAAGCGCTGACCTCCAAAGAGAGCCTTACCGCCGACAGGCTGTTGCGTTACTAAGGAGTATGGTCCGGTAGATCGGGCATGGATTTTTTCATCTACTAGGTGGTGAAGTTTTAAAATATACATGTAACCGACATTAACGCGCTCTTGAATCTGCTCACCCGTTTTACCGTCATAAAGTACGGTTTTTCCATCATCGTCAAGTTTTGCCAACTCAAAAAGTTTGGCAAATTCTTCTGCATTGACCCCTTCAAAAATCGGAGTAGCAAATTTCACGCCTTGTGCCCAGTCGCGTGCGTACATCAGAAGTTTTTCATCACTCATCGCACCAATGACATGGGCAGCATCCATTAATCCCGCAACACTACCGATAGCCACCATCTTCTCGCGCAGTTGCGCGATAAAATCAGCCTGTTTCTCCTCAAAAACACTCTGAAGCTGGTGCCCCAACTCACGACCGACCATTCCCAGGTGCATCTCAAGAATCTGCCCAATATTCATACGTGAGGGAACACCCAGAGGGTTCAGGCAGACATCTACCGAACGGCCATCAGCCATATATGGCATATCGACTTCAGGAACAATAGTAGAAACAATACCCTTGTTTCCGTGACGCCCTGCCATTTTATCTCCTACTTTTAACTTACGCTTAGTCGCAATATACACTTTGACATATTTTGTAACACCATTAGGTAAAATGTCATCTTTTTCCAAAATATTAAGTTTCTCTTCATGGTCATCACGAAATTTTTTCTTCTCTTTTTGAAAGTGGTTTTTTGTACTGTTATATTGTGCCTGTACCGCTTCACTAAACGATTTCACAATATTATTCATGGCAAAACGGTTAACTTCGGCAAGGTCTTCTTCTTTAATGCATTCACCTGCCTTATATTCCGTACCATTTGCTATCACATCAGACTCTAAGGGCTCTTTGGTCAAAATAGAAGTCACCCGTAGCATCTCCTCTTTGTCAATCATCAGGAGTTGATCATAGTGCTCACGTTCTAATTCATCGCGTTCTTGCTTTTCAAATTCTAAGGTACGCTGATCTTTGTCATAACCCTTTTTTGTAAACACTTTAATATCAACAATCACACCCTCCATACTAGGAGGACAATAGAGCGATTTGTTCACCACATGACCCGCTTTTTCTCCAAAAATAGCACGTAACAAGCGCTCTTCAGGGGTCGGTTTTACCTCACCTTTTGGAGAGACCTTGCCCACAAGAATCATTCCGCCTGTTACCACGGTTCCAAGTTTTACAATACCGCTCTCATCCAAATGTGCCAACTCTTCGTCTCTGACATTGGGAATATCCCGGGTAATCTCTTCGACACCATGTTTTAGCTCCCGCGCTTCGCACTCTTTTTCATAAATGTGTACCGAAGTAAAGGAATCATTACGAATCATGCGCTCAGAAATAACAATGGCATCCTCATAGTTATATCCGTACCATGGCATAAACGCTACCATAGCATTGACGCCCAATGCCAGTTCACCATGATCCATATTCGGACCATCAGCAATAATATCACCCTGTTGCACGTCCTGTCCAACATATACTACCGGCTTTTGTGTAAACGTCGTATTTTGATTGGTACGCAGATTTTTTTGAAGCGGATAGTAATCAATGAACGTACCACTCTCATCTTCACCCATAATATAAATATGTTTTGCGTCAACTTTTTCAATGCGACCGGCACGCTTAGCCTTAACACACTCCCAAGAATCACGAGCCACCAATGCCTCTACTCCGGTACCAACCATCGGTGCTTTTGGTCGTAACAACGGCACTCCCTGACGCTGCATATTTGATCCCATCAATGCACGGTTGGCATCATCATGTTCTAAAAAGGGAATCAACGATGCCGCTACACCGACGACCATATGCGGTGTCAAGTCACGATATTCACAATCATTCGGCGAGCGCAGCATAATCTCACCATCTTGACGCGTCTCAATAAGATCTTCTTCAAATGTACCGTCATCAAGCACTTTTGATGATGCCGCCGCAATAATTTTCCCCTCTTCTTGTGTCGCCGTAAGATAAACAACCTCTTTGGTTACCACACCCTCTTTCATCACATTGTACGGTGCCTCAATAAAACCGTGCTCATTAACCTTAGAGTACGTAGCCAACGTATTGATAAGCCCGATATTTTGACCCTCAGGCGTTTCAATGGGACAGATACGACCATAATGTGTCGGGTGAACGTCACGCACTTCAAAGCCGGCACGCTCTTTTACCAGCCCTCCTTCACCCAACGCAGAAAGACGGCGCTTGTGTGTGATTTCTGAGAGAGGATTGGTCTGATCCATAAATTGAGAGAGCTGTCCTGAAGAGAAAAACTCCATAATAGTTGAAGTGATCATTTTGGAGTTAATCAGGTCATGCGGCATCAATTCACTCATGGGACCACTCATGGTAGAGAGTTTGTCTTTGATTGCTTTTTGCATTTTAATCAGACCGTTATGAACCTCATTACCCAAAAGTTCCCCGATAGAACGAATACGACGGTTACCTAAATGGTCGCGGTCATCAATATGCCCTTGCCCATTTTTGACTTTAATAACATACTTGACAGTATTAATAATATCTTGATTGGTCAAGACGGTAACATACTCGGGAATATCCTGATCGAGTTTGTGATTCATTTTCATACGACCGACACGAGTCAAGTCATAGCGCTCTGGATCAAAAAAGAGCTGATTAACAAATACTTTTGCTGCCTCTTTGGTTACCGGCTCTCCCGGACGCATCACTTTATAGACACGAATGGCTGCTAAATCATTCTCATCTTCAATCTCTTCTGTTTGACGCAATAATTTTAGCGAATCTACATCTGCTAAAAAGGCATTAATAATTGAGCCATCAACGCCCTCAGCCAAGTCGTTGGCAATGACAAATTCACTCACACCGGCTTCTGCCATTTTTTTAAGCTTTGTCTCATCGATAGGTGTCATGGTATCAAAAAGTATCTCCCCGGTTTCCGGGTTAATAATTGGTTCTGCCAAATAACGTTCTATCAACGTTTCTAGGGGATACTGTACCGCTTTAACACCTCCCTCTATCAGTTTTTCAGCTTTTTTGGCAGAGAGTCGTTTGCCCGCAGCTAAAATCACATTACCTGCTTCATCAACCAAATCATAATCTAAACGAGATTTAAACTCATCCGCTTTAAATGCCATCGTAAAATTGTTATCTTTAATGCTAATAGTCTGCAAGGGATAAAAAAGCTTTAAAATATCTTGTTTCGAGTATCCCAGTGCCCGGAACATGATAGTTACGGGTACTTTACGACGTTTATTGATACGCATGTACAAAATATCTTTAGGATCATACTCAAAATAGAGCCATGAACCACGGTCGGGAATAATTTGCCCAGTATAAATCAATTTATTTCCCGTCGTTTTTGAAGGTTCCTCTTTGAAAATAACACCGGGACTCCGATGCAGTTGATTGACCACGACCCGCTCTACTCCATTAATAAGAAACGATGTACGGTCGGTCATCTTCGGAATATCACGGACAAATATTGTCTGTTCTTTGATATCCTTGACACCAAGTTTTTCTTTCGTATTTTCATCGCGATCCCAAAGTGTCATCCGTGTTTTCATACGCAGTGAAATGGAATAGGTCAAGCCCCGCTCCATACATTCTCGAACCGTATATTTAGGTTTCACAATTTCAGACCCCAAATATTCTAGGGTTAGACGGTTTTGCGTATCATGAACAGGAAAAACAGAGTGAAAGACCCTCTCAATACCACTCTCGGAACGATTTTTCTCGTCCTCCATTAAAAACGTGTCATAAGAACTTTGTTGTAGTTGCAAAAGATTTGGAACATCAATTTGCTGAGGGGTTTTTGCGAAGTCTACACGTAAGCGATTTCCGGAATACAGAGTGTTTAACATTAGGCTACCTCTAATTTGAAGATAAGTACCAATTGACATTGGTAAGTCATATGTGTGTTAGCTCAAGCGTCCTTGAGTCTATAACGACATAAGGGTACTTTAACCAGTTGATTCACAACCAACTGGTTAAAGTACCCAGGAATTACAATAACACGACATAAGAAATTATTCTTATGTCTGTCTTTTTATAATCGAATTATTTAACTTCGACTGATGCACCCGCTTCTTCGAGTGCCGCTTTTGCCGCTTCAGCATCTTCTTTAGAGACGCCTTCTTTAATAGTTGCAGGAACATTTTCTACAGCCTCTTTTGCCTCTTTAAGACCCAGACCGGTAAGTGCTCGTACTGCTTTAATAGCATTGATTTTTTTCTCACCGGCACCGGTAAGAACAACATCAAATTCTGTTTTTTCTTCAGCAGCAGCTCCGGCATCCCCACCGGCAACTCCAGCAACAGCTACCGGCTGCGCTGATACACCAAATTTTTCTTCAAACTCTTTGACAAGCTCGGAAAGCTCCAATACTGATAGGTTTGAAATATACTCTAATACGTCTTCTTTTGTTACAGCCATATGTAATCCTTTTCTTTGTTAGTTTTCTTTAAGAAGCTTCAGCTTCGAGTTTCTCTTTTAGTGCGTTCAACCCAATAGTAAAGTTTTGCACCGGTGCCATCCATGTAGCAGCCAACATTCCAAGAAGTTCTTCACGTCCCGGTAGTTTTGCAAAGGCTTCCACTTTTGCAGCATCACTGGCTTCACCGTCAATATATGCCGTTCGAATCACAAGTTTGCTATTCTTTTTAGCAAATTCAGAAACCGTTTTTGCAGCTGAGATGGAATCATCTCCCCAAATGAAAATATTGGTATCTGTGATCTCAATACCCGTCATATCCGCATTTTTAAGCGCAAGGGTTGCCAAAGTATTTTTTACTACTTGTACTTTTGCCTCTTTGGATCGTGCAATATGGCGCAACTCTTCAAGTTCACCACATGACAATCCGCGATAATCGCACATGACAACACAACTTGAATTTTGAAATTCATTGCTAAGCTGATCAATAATTTCTACTTTTCGTGACTTAGTCATTCGTTCTCCTCTCCAGACTTTATAACTTCAAGAAGGGCGGAATTCTCCGTTTACGCAACTGCCCCTAACTCTCTTTAGTCCATAAAATTCAGATTTTAGCGACGTAAAATCTTTACTGCACCATCCGTTAATAACACAATAAAAATTTTAAATTATTTACATGTAAGCACTCCTTACATGTAAATTGATTACTTGATATCTGCCAATTCAGCCAAATCAAATTTAACTGCCGGGCTCATCGTCAGCGACAACGCTGCATTTTTAATGTAGCGCCCTTTTGCAGAAGCAGGTTTCTGCTTGTTGATAGCGGCAACAAACGCAATAATATTATCATTAATTTTTTCGGCATCAAAACTGGCTTTGCCGATTCCAGCATGAATATTACCTTTTTTGTCCACCCGAAATGTTACTTGACCACCTTTAACATTTTTAACTGCCGTAGCAACGTCTGGAGTCACCGTGCCGGTTTTCGGATTGGGCATCAATCCTTTTGGCCCTAAAATTCGACCAATCTTTCCGACAAGACCCATGCAGTCCGGTGCAGCAACTACAACGTCAAAATTAAATACACCTTCTTGAATCTGCTCCACCAAATCATCGGTACCCACAATATCAGCTCCGGCAGCTTTGGCTTCATCAGCTTTGGCTCCTTTGGCAAATACGGCGACACGAACCGTTTTACCGGTACCGTGAGGAAGCACGATAGCACCGCGAACCATTTGATCAGCATGTCGCGGATCAACATTCAGGTTCATCGCAATCTCAACGGTTTCGTCAAATTTTGCAGACTTTAAAGTTTTTATAACTTCGGAAGCCTCAGTAGTCGTATAGTTTTTACCAGTATCCACTTTTTCTATTAATTGCTTGTAACGTTTACTTGCCATTACTGTAATCTCCTGTATTTTATCAGTGCCGCAGTTGTTTTTATATCTTTGCGGTCGAAGATAGTCATATTACTGTTAATCTACGATTTCAATACCCATAGAACGAGCCGAACCTGCAAGAATATTAGCAGCCATCTCATCATTATCTGTATTTAAATCCTCGATTTTAGCTTTCACTACGTCCATAAGTTGGGCTTTTGTGATCTTTCCTACTTTATTTTTTAGAGGATTATCCGTTCCTTTTTTCAAACCGGCAGCTTTCATCAGTAGTGCCGATGCCGGTGGCTGCTTGGTAATAAAAGAGAAACTACGATCAGCATATACAGTAATCACTACCGGTACTTTAAACCCCATCTTATCTTTTGTTTTTTCATTGAACGCTTTACAGAATTCCATGATATTCACACCACGCTGTCCTAACGCTGGACCAACCGGTGGTGCCGGATTCGCTTTGCCTGCTTCAATTTGCAGTTTAATATAATCCATAACTTTTTTTGCCATTGTGCTTCCTTCCTTTGTAAAATTAAATTATTTTTTCGACTTGTGTGTATGAAATATCTACCGGAGTGCTTCTACCAAAAATAAGCACATTTAACTTTAACGTACCATGCTCCAGATCATACTCATCCACTGTCCCGGTAAAGTTAGCAAATGGACCATCGATAATACGTACGGTTTCACCCGTGTCAAAAAAGACCTTTGGCTTAGGTGCTGCACGATTCTCTACTCGATCAAGAATCACTTCAACATCATGTTCAGCAAGCGGTGTGGGTCGATTGGATTCACCGATAAAACCCGAAACTTTTGGAATCCCCTGAATCATATGTTGAATATTTGTGTCCAGATCGATTTTAGCGAAGACATATCCGGAATACAAAGAGCGTTCAGAAATCTTTTTCTTTCCTTCTTTGACTTCAATGACATCCTCAGTCGGAACCACAACTTCGACAATTTTATCTTGTAGTGAATATTCCTCAATCAAATTGAGAATTGCTTCTTTGACCTTACGATCGCTACCATATGTCTGGATTGAGTACCACTCATGTGCCATGATCTTACTCCTATCCTAAAATTGCGGACATTGCCGATGACATAATGAGATCAACAAGAGCCAAAAAAACTGCGACAAACGTCACAACAACGAACACGGCAATAAATGCCTGGCGTACTTGTGTTTTAGTTGGAAAAATAACTTTTGCCAACTCTAATTTAGCATTTTTAAATGCTGTTGTAATACCATTCATATCTTTTGTCCTAAATTAGCATTTCCAATAACTAAAGCTCAAAAGCCCTACTCATTGAAAATGGGTGGCAGGCGTAGAGAGACTCGAACTCCCAACACCCGGATTTGGAATCCGGTGCTCTACCATTGGAGCTATACGCCTTTTTTAAAGAAAATCAATTCCGACTATTGTGTTAACAAAATATACAAAAGCCCAGCTTTTAGAGCTTGGCTTCTTTATGTACGGTATGCTCACGACACCATTTACAGTATTTCGTCACTGAAAATTTTTCAGTATGAGTTTTTTTATTTTTCGTTGTGTGATAGTTACGACGTGTACACTTCTCACACGCTAAGTGAATATTTTCACGCATGTTATATTATCCTATAGTTTGCGAATCGGAAAACCGATTACGCAATAATTTTAGCAACAACACCGGCGCCGACGGTACGACCACCTTCACGGATAGCGAAACGTGTTCCCTCTTCCATAGCAATTGGTGCAATCAGTTCAGCTGTAATTTTAACATTATCACCCGGCATAACCATCTCAGTACCTTCTGGTAGCGTAATTGCACCGGTAACATCGGTAGTACGTACGTAAAACTGTGGACGATAGTTTGTAAAGAATGGTGTATGACGACCCCCTTCTTCCTTGCTCAGTACATAAATTTCAGCTTCGAATGTTGTATGCGGAGTAATAGAACCCGGCTTACAAAGTACCTGACCACGCTCTACCTGATCTTTATCAATACCACGAATGAGGATACCACAGTTATCACCAGCTTCTCCCTGCTCCATCTCTTTACGGAACATCTCTACACCCGTTACCGTAGTAGATTGCGTATCTTTAATTCCAACAATTTCGACGGATTCTCCAACTTTAATGGTACCGCGCTCAATACGACCTGTTACTACCGTACCACGACCGGAGATTGAAAATACATCTTCTACCGGCATTAAGAAATCTTTATCAGTTTCACGTTCAGGCTCAGGAATGTAAGCATCAACTTCAGCCATTAGTTTAATGATTTTATCTGACCATTCACCTAGTGAACCGGTTTTAGCTTCTTCTAAAGCTTTAAGAGCAGAACCCGCTACAATAGGAGTATCATCACCCGGGAACTCATACTGATCAAGCAGTTCACGAATTTCCATCTCTACAAGCTCAAGTAGTTCTTCATCGTCTACCATATCTTCTTTGTTCATAAAAACAACAATATAAGGAACCCCTACCTGCTTAGACAGAAGAATATGTTCACGAGTTTGCGGCATGGGACCATCTGCTGCAGAAACAACTAAAATAGCACCGTCCATTTGAGCAGCACCGGTAATCATGTTTTTAACATAATCCGCGTGACCCGGACAGTCAACATGAGCATAGTGACGTTTGTCAGTTTCATACTCTACGTGAGACGTTGCAATGGTAATTCCGCGTTCGCGCTCTTCTGGAGCATTGTCGATCTGATCATAATCCATAAGTTCTGCATCATTTGTTACTGCAAGTACTGCTGTAATAGCCGCTGTCAATGTAGTTTTACCGTGGTCAACGTGACCAATAGTACCGATGTTAACATGCGGTTTATTACGTTCAAATTTTTCTTTTGCCATGTAGTCTCCTCTGACTCTTATTTTAATGAAATGGAATTATACCAGAAAATTATTCAATTATTGCTTATAGGTAGCAATTAATAGATGATTATTTATGTTATTGCTTTGATGGAGCTCACACCGGGAATTGAACCCGGGACCTCTTCCTTACCAAGGAAGTGCTCTACCTCTGAGCCATGTGAGCAGTTAAGCAATCATTGAATAATTCAACTGGCAACATCAATAAATGGTATATCTATGATACTAGTGAAGTGATAAATTCTCTCTACTTAAAAGTTTAAGAATTGAAGTAAATTATTGTACTTCAGCTTCCAGAAATAGATTGATTCAATGGAGCGGGTGAAGGGACTCGAACCCTCGACCCTCAGCTTGGAAGGCTGACGCTCTAGCCAACTGAGCTACACCCGCGTTTTCATTGATGGTGGTGAGAGCAGGAGTCGAACCTGCGAACCCATAGGGAGCAGATTTACAGTCTGCCGTCGTTGGCCACTTGACTATCTCACCACATGTAAAATATATCTGGTCTAACACTGTTTCTAATACCCAATTTCAATGGTGCCGACACGAGGATTTGAACCCCGGGCCTGCTGATTACAAATCAGCTGCTCTAGCCAACTGAGCTATGTCGGCATCGAAATTGAGCCAGAATTATAGACGCTTTTTGTATCAATGTCAAGCATTTTATGGAAAAAATAAGTATTTCAATAAAACTTCATAAACATCTATCAAAAGACTATCCTACTTCTATTGTGGCATCAAAAACCACCACACGATTTCGTCCCTGTTCTTTGGCAAAGTAGAGAGCTTTATCGGCCTCGGCAAAAACGGTAAGATAATCTGTATGTTCGTGACGAAGATGACTCATGCCAATACTGGTCGTGACCTCGATGGTATAACTTTCAAATATCACAGGCTTTTGTGCAATAGTCTTACGAATACCTTCGGCAATATTTTGTGCAGCATCCAGTGATGTCTCCGGAAGAATAACCACAATCTCTTCCCCACCGTAACGTCCGACAAAATCGGTTTCACGAACACAAGCACTAATGCGCTGACTGATATGACGTAACACTTCATCACCCGCCATATGTCCATAGGTATCATTAATGCGTTTAAAAAAGTCAAGATCTATAATCATAATTGAGATATCATGGCCATAACGCTTGGCACGCTTGAACTCCATCTCCAGCATCTCCTCGAGATACCCTCGATTCCATAAACCCGTCAGGGTGTCCGTTTTACTCAGTACTTCAATTTTATGCGTTCGCTCTTTGACAAGTTGTTCTAAACGCTCTTTCTCACTTCGCGAGCGTTCAATGGCTGAAAAATAGATAGCACGGGCAATGACCAACGCAAAGAAGAGCGCTATAGCACTGGTTATAAGTGCCGTTTGTAACAATTGCTGCTCATTTTGGGCATAAGGTGAGGCATCAATCAGTAGCATTAACTGGGTATCTTTGCTTTTATCAAGCAGTCCACTTTTGACGACCGTTCGATAAATGAGCCGATCTTCAATATTGACCAACTCCGGTGGGGGGAGCTCTCGCATATTGAGCTTTTTACCAATCATTTCAGCATGACTACTGATACGAACGGTATTATTTACATCAATTAAAGATATCTGAACGATATTTTCTGCAGAATGAACATACCCATGTAAAAATTTATCC
>JALUJE010000100.1 GCA_027057185.1 Helicobacteraceae bacterium
AAATGAGACTTTGTCAACGGTTCCAGTAAGGTTGTGATCTTTATACAGTTACTTGTTCTGCTATCTTTTCAAGACGCATTATCTTCTTCTCCAGATGGGGAATCACGTGTAAGGTTAATAAATATTATTCCACTAGGAGATGCCTATGCGTCGAGTACAGTGAATGTATCTATTTTTCGTAGAAGCGTCGTGTTGACAACTCCCAAAGGGCAATTTGTGGCTTTTTATGATGCGAAAGGTGATGCTACGATTCTTTTAATTAATAAAAAAGGGAGGGTTGCAGGTAGATATACTGTTTTTCCGAAATTGTCTTCACGCCTAATTCAGGATGGTCATTGTGTTATAAGCATAGGCTATTCACCTGATGGTATCTTGCATGTTATTTATGGTGCCCATGGTACAAAACCATTTTATGCACAAATTGCTTTAGATGAAATAGTCCCAAGTTTTGACAATGTAGTGAACGCTACGACTTGGAGTGAGACTATGACTTATCCTCAATTTTACACAATAAAGGATCAACTTTGGTTATTGTATCGACATGTGCCTGATATTTTTGTAAGTCAGTATGTTTTAGAAAGAAAATCATTTGTGCCGTTGTATGAAACTCCTTTGCTGAGTTATGACGGGTTGCCTCATTATACAGGGGCTTCCGTTTATATCAATCAGATGGCTAGCTTCGGTGATAACATCGCGATGTTCTGGGCCTATCGATTACCCCCGAGGATAATGCCCGAAGATGAGAGGAGATATCTTGTGGTTAATGATGGCCTTTGGTCGGCGCAGAGTAATGATGGTGGTAAATCATGGTTTGATATACATGGCAGGACATTAACTTTACCAATTAGTTATGAGCAAATTATTAATACAGGTAAGACTATTAACATTTTACAGTCAGGAGGATTGTTGAATCAAGGTTCTTCTACCATGGGAAGTAATGGTAACATCTATGATGTGCACCAGGCAAAAGATTTCGAAGGGTGTCCGCAGATTTTTTTAACGATTCTTGATAACAATGGTACGGTCGTATTAAATGAAGCGGTTTCAACGAATAAAGAACACTTTGAACTTTTGGGTAAAGGAACTTTATTATTGCCATTAAGTCGTGCAGATGTTGCTGTCTCGGATAGGATGGTACATGTTATATATAGGCAGAATGGGCGGTTAGTGATCGCTAGTAAGTTACTTAATAATCTTCATGGTGACTGGCGGTATTTTATCCCAGAAACTCCTGATTTAGGTGGCTGGGAGCCTAATTATGATTTTGTTGCCTGGAAGAACAACCATTCCCTTGATATTTATGTGCAATCAGCAAGGCAAGGTCGGATGGATTTTGGTATTAAAGGCAAGGCATCTCCTGCCAAATTATATAAATTTATCGAACGTGATTGAGAGTGTAACTGGTCATATGGCTTGTAACTATTTGTTTTCATATACTTTAAAGCTGTAAGTGATCATGGGTGCCGTAGATTCGTACAGGCGTGACAGGCCGCAGGCAGGTGGATCCTGGCGGAAACCCAGATGGGCCGTCTATGCGGGCCGTTGTGATCGTGCGAATTTCCGGTACCCCCTGATCACTTATGAATCCAAAACATAACTGGCGGAAGTTCATGCTGACGTCGGTGGCCAACGTTATTCGTTTCTTCGACGCCATTGATCAGCGAAGAAAGAGAAAATGGTTTGATCTTTGATGACTCTACCTGTGGCCGGTCCCGTTCCAAGATGGTTGTGTCGTCGGCCGGGATCTATTTTCATAACAGTGATCGACATTTGAAGGGATTCAAGCTCCTTACCCGTAATCGTTCACCAAGGGCAAAATAGTTACATATATAACGGCCTGTAACCGTTTACCAGTGCGTCAGATTTGTGCAGGCAGGCCGCCCGGCTATACGCGATCGGTATGCCGGGTGGCCTGACCGTGCAAATATGGCGTGCTGGTGAACGGTTACCCTTACCCCTGGTTGACCTGACGGGAATAGTTTTTTTAGCTGTTGGGCCTTGTCCTCTGTTCGTCCACGAAAGAGGACGATCTTCTGTTTTGCAACCCCTGGCACTAAGCTGACCAAAAGAGGATCGAGTTGCGTCTTTTTATTGAATTACAGTTGGTTATTTTCTTGACTTGACGGCTGTACCGTTTCTGTTACTCCTCGATGAAAGGAGCCTTTGACGAAGTGCCTCAAAGTATGCCTGCGGTCAGGAAAAAATATGTAACTGTTCACGGGATTTGTAACTATGTGTTTTCATATGGCTTAAATCTGTAAGTTGTCAGGGGTGCCGTAGATTCGTGCAGGCGCGGCTGGACCTATGGCCCACTATGCGGACAGACGCGATCATACGAAGATGCGGTGCCCCTGACAACTTACAAAAATATCTATGAACAAACGTATAATACACCCATTGAGGTTTAATAGTTAACTCACTTGTTACGTTAAACAGTCATGACTGTATTGTGCTGATTTTATTGCTTCTGTTGATATCCTAAATATAAAAAAATTATGTTGTCCCGTATGGTTACTAACAATAATGATACATGCCGTTAGTTTAGATGTTTTAAAGTATGCATTCAGTAAAGCTATTCCAGGTACGATTGGTTTTTTTTCTGTAATTTTATATATTCGTATTCTGGGAAAGCAAGAGTACGGGATATATGCACTGTTTTTCTCTGCTGCAAATATGCTCAGTGCCTTTACTGGTAAATGGGTGTCTCAATCTATCCTCAGGTATTACAAGCTCTATGAAGATAATGCTATTGTTTTGAAAAAAAATGCCTATTTAGGTGTGTTGTTATTAACCATTATTTCTGTGTTTGTTGTCTTTCTTTTATATGTAACTGGTCTTGTTATACTTCCTGCCGGAAGTGCTGGTTTGTTTATGGTGTTGTTGCTGGTTACTACTGTTTGTCTATCGTTTTATACTGTTGATATTACAATATATCAGGCAATTTTGAAACCAGGCCTTGTGGCTCTATTAGAAGCAAATCGAGCTATATGCTGTATTTTATTTTTTCTTTTATTCAGTATCGTTGGTGATTCATACCTGGTTGCAGCCTTAGCATTTTTTCTAGCATTGTTGTTATCTTTGTTCCTGTCAAATTATGTGCTTGTAGAGAGTAAGAATACAAGTTTGACGGTTCAAGATACTTGGAAGTTTGGTCGGTGGCGTAGTTATGACTGGGGGATTTTAGGCAGTTTCTGGAGTTATGGTTGGCCTCTTTCTCTTTGGTTCTTGTGTGTAGGAGGTATTCAAATGACAGACAGATACCTGATACAATATTTCTATTCGGTCGCTGAAACAGGAGCTTATGCGAGTATTTATGATATGGTTATCAGGTCATACTCTCTTTCACTTTTTCCGATTACTCTTGCTGTTCATCCACGAATAATGAACAGTTGGAACGAAAACAAGGTCAACGAGGCAGATGCTATGATAAAAAAGGGAGTTTTAGCGCAGGTAATTATCTCTCTGCCTATACTCCTTGCCTTTTTCTTGGGAGGTGGTTTACTGGCAGATTTTCTCATGCCGGGGCAGGGGGGCGAGTACCGGGATTTAGTTCTGCCCATAGCCTTGGGAGGACTTTTTTGGCAATTGGCCTTATTAATTCATAAGCCTTTGGAACTTGCTGGTAATACACTGTTGATGCTTATTGCTATGGGTTTGGCATTGCTCAGCAATGTTGTTGGTAATTGTATTCTGCTTCCCAGAATAGGTTTGATAGCTTCTGCCTACACAACCATTTTGTCGTCCTTTGTTTATTTAGGTCTGTGTACATTTCTCGTCGCGATCAATAAATGGAAAGATAGAGTGGGTTAACAAATAATATGGATTCAAACAATGTATTCATTGTTCTTA
>JALUJE010000101.1 GCA_027057185.1 Helicobacteraceae bacterium
GATAACACCCAGTGAAGAGGCAATCAGTCCGATCCAATGATCATGCATCACACTGTTTGCATGAAACGGTAGCGCACGCCATGCCAGATGACGATTCAAAATCATTGTACATCCGGTAACGTTACATTGCATGGCGAGGTCATTGCAAGCATTTTTTTTAGGATCCAGATGAAAATATTTCCAAAAAGAACTCCCCAATACTGCTCCGTCGGCATCAACAATCTCTAAATCCGTATATACCAAAAGCGGTACCGAGCTTCCGTAACGCTCCTGCATGGCAGAAATTTTGTGATAGGAGCGCTCTATTTTATTCTCAAACCAAATATCATCCTGATCGCAAAACATCATATACTCGTAAGTGCTTCCTTCCTGAAATGACCAATTTAACAGTAGCTCAAAACTTTTTAGAGCACCGACATTGACCGTGTCATAATGCACATAAATTGACAATGACGATGAAGCTTTAAACGCTTCAATCAATTCACATGTTGCATCGGTTGAGCCGTCATCACGAATAAACAGATCAAAATTTCGGTATGACTGAGACTCCAAAGAGCGTAGCTGCTCCGTAATGTATCGTGCTCCATTGTATGACGACAACAGTACAGCAATTGTAGGATGCATCGTCATACCCGTAGTAATAGACCGATATTTTGTATCCAGCCCTGGCGTAAACACCGAAATCGAAGAATATTCCAACGTTTCCGAAACCATGAGTATTCCGCCATCGTACAAAAGAAATGCAGCAGTGCTCGTTGTTCTGAATTCAAGCTATCGTGGTAATGCTGCAAAAACGCTTGAGCCTGTGCTCTATTGGGTTCCAAATGTCTAAGGTACGGCTCATTCTTCATTAAAATCAGATTGGAAATTTTTTGAAACAGTGCATAAGCGTCGTGTTCTTTGGCTCCAATAGTATTGTTGGCGTGCTGCCGATAATAGAGTGTTGCCGAAGTGACAATGCCGCGTTTCCCAAACGCAGCCGCTACCAAACTGCACCACCAGTCATGCATTATGGCAGCTTCGGGAACGGGGAATGCCCGCTCTAAAAGCGTTCTGTTCACCATCATTGAGCACCCCGTAGCCGTGTTTTGGTACAACAGATAATTCAGTGTGTCTTTGTAAGGATCATTATGTTCATAATGCCACAACGATGTATCAATAATATTCATCTGTTCATCACTAACATGTAAATCGGTATGAACCAATAGCGGTACCGATGCATATTGGCGTTGCAGGCGTTGCATCACGGCAAGGGTCTGTGCGATTTTATCCGGCTTCCAAATATCGTCCTGATCAGCAAACATCACATATTCACACAAAGGCATCTGAAGTGCGGCATCAACGAGTCGGTTAAAGCTTGCCTTGACGCCGATATTCTCATGTGACGGTATCACCTCAAGATGCTCTTCATCATCATAAAAAAATGTCTCAATCATCGCAATACTCTCATCACACGATCCGTCATCACGAACAAGCAACTTCCATTGAGTATAACTCTGCTGTTTCAGTGAGTGCAACCACTCGGAAAGATACGCCGCACCGTTATAGGTAGAGAGTAAAATCACGACCATAGTACATCACTCAACTGCCGGGCACAAAACGGCTTCATATCTATCGGTAATGCCGAAATATCGTACATGGACGATACCAGACCTTGCGTTTCAATCTCGTTACAAAATTTCTCGAGAGTATCGGCAATAGTTTCAACGTCAAGCGTCGTTAACGAGACAATATTTTTCGAACGCCTGCTCAAGTCTTTACCTTCGTAGCCGTTAGTAATGGTTTTCATTCCGGCATAAGCCATTTCTAAAGGAGGATAGCTCGGATGTGGAGAGATCATGAGCGAAATACCAATCATCGACTCACTCAAGAGTGCAGCATACTCAGGTAACGGTGCCTTTCCAATTATAGTAATGTTATCAACATGACTTACATACGAATCGGCATACTGTTCTCCCAAAGAAAAAATCTGCCAGGATTGGCTCGTAACCCGATTGCGTTGTTGCCACAGCGAAAGAGCATCGACGATGATATCAAACACGTTACGCGCTACCGTTGGTCTGCCGTAAAAAAGAATTTGGCGTTTTCGTTCTGTTTGTCGGATCTGTTCTTTAATGCCTTCATTGATGGTATAGGGCAGATAGTAGGTATCGTAAAAATCATATCGGCGATTCATAAATTGTGCCAACTCTTCAGAATTGAGAATGGCAATGGTACGTGCAGACTCTTTATAGGTATTTTCTGCAAATACCCACGATGCCGACCAGGCATTAAAGTGACTTTCATAATCTTGAATCAGGTAGAGAAGCTTATGGGAGACATTAAAAAAACGCTGCTGATCATCCAGTAAAAAGAGTGCACTCGATGCCGTCCACCATGCCGTGGCAAGAAACAGATCATCTTTTCGAATCTGTAGCGTTTTATGTTTTCGTGTCTCAACAATCTGCATACAGACACTATCATCAGTAACCTTCTGGGAAAAATAATAATCGGGAAAGTTTGCTTTTGATGCGTCACTAATCTCTGCAATATCGACCACAATCCTGTAGTCACACGAACTGCCCAAAACGGCTTTAAGATCAGAGTAAATCTTCAATGCCGTGGCAATACCTCCAAAAATTTCTTTGGAGTTTATGGTCGGTACCATGAGATTTAGACGCGGTTTTTGGCACGATGAGGGGTAGGTATTGTAACGGGTATATTCGGGCAACGTTCCACAGAGCCTACTGTCCTCATGTGTATAGCGGTTATACAGTGGGCGATACACCTGCTGCAGTCGTGTCTCAATCTGTTCCACAGACGTGGAGAGTATGGTCTTTTTTAGCGGATAATAATCATGTCGAGCCACTTTAGCCCACTTAAAGTGCAATGCCTCACAGACATAGAGAAAGGAACGTTCCAATGCATGCGCCAACGTGCCGTCTATCTGTCCTGCCTCTTCAGGAAAATCTGAAAAAGACAACTCCAGATCTAGCAATGGTTTCACAGCATCGGTGCGTCCCCAGAACATAGAGCCCGATGGAAACTCCAGCAACTGTCGGGAGTGAAGTGTTACACCCATACGCCCTAAAAGCTGCTTGACTAGGGTAAAATCATACCCCCAGTTGATGTTAATGCGCAACGGCGCAAAATGCTGAGGAAAAGCAATGCCGATATTATGATGCTCCAACAAATAAAGATAGGAACGTACAATGTCTTTCGAGCCTAAAAGACTTTCAAACAAGTAAGCCCTCCAATGCACCAAGCCACCGTCACTATGGGGGGATTTTTTGGAGTGTAGATGCACAAAATAGTCGTACCTGTGAAAAACATCTTTAAAACCAACAAGCATTGGGGCAATATCCCGACCTCTGTTGGGAAACACCTTTACTACAACACTACCATTGTCATAATCCGAAAACTGTGCTAGGATCTGAGATTGCTTCGCCTCGGTATCTGTTGATATGTAGAGATCGGCACTCAAAGGAATCTGATACAGATACCCTAATATTTCACCAGAGAGTTCCGGATAATAAATATGAATGATCGCAGCAATACGCTGCATTTTTACATGTAAATTTCCGGTAAGAGGAAGCTCTAAAGCGAAGTCGTCGGCATCACGAAGACGCAGCGTTTCAATCTCGGGATTGTTCGTTGGTGTAACCCCCATGTAGAAAAACTCACGAAATGGCTCTGGCGTTGCAACAAAATCCACTGCATCTACCCGCCGGCAAAGTTTGGCAAAGAGTTTATAAACAAGATATTTCCAACCGTTCTCTTGGAGCAGCACGATGATTCGTTGCACTACCGACACACTCTGAGCCTCTTGGAAGTATGCTTGCTTAAAACATCATGATTGCATCTATTTA
>JALUJE010000102.1 GCA_027057185.1 Helicobacteraceae bacterium
ACACCAATATTAATTAAAGCTACAGGAGGTATCGGTGGCGGCGGGAGCAGGCTCACATCTTACGGAGAAAATCTGCTAACAATGTATCAGGTGCTTAAAGAGGAGCAGGAACACTTTTTAAAACGCTTGGAAGCGCGCACGGATATGGATACTGCAACATTAAAAACCATAGGGCGGCTGGCAATGCAGATTAGTGCAAGAAATCAGATACAAGGCAATATTGAACATATTGAGAGTGACGGGCTTATGAGTAAAATACATGTAGTATTGAAAAGTGGTCATCATATGGTATCCGTGATTACCAACCGTTCGGTCGATATATTGGGATTAAAATGTCATGATACCGTCAGTGCTATTTTTAAATCAAATACGGTGCGACTTGAAGCATTGTCAGATCATAACTACAAGAGAGAGAACTGTTTTGAGGGTAGCGTCATACAACTAGACTCAGGTGCTTCGAGAAAGGAGGTTGTTGTCGATATTGGTCATGAAGAGCATCTGATATCGGTACTTTCAACTTCTGCATTGGAGCGTTTGAACCTGAGTCCAGGAAGTAAGGTGTACGTTGTTATCAATGCTTCTGATGTGATGCTAGGATGCTAGGGTCAGACTATGATAAGTGTAGGGCTGCGTTACGCATAGTTATTCCAATACATTTGGGTACGGTCTTCAATGCGAAAACAGGGAGTAGAACTATCTATTTTAAAAGGCAAAGCAATGAAAATACATGTTGGAGCGATAATCATTTTGTGCAGTACGTTGTTAATGGCAGAACGCATTAATGTTGCTGTTGCCGCCAATGTCAGTTATGCCATGGATGCCCTGAAACAGGCATTTCATCGGCAGCATCCCACAACGGAGGTTAGCGTAATCTTAGGCAGTACCGGAACATTGGCGGCGCAGATTCAGCATGGTGCACCGTATGATGTATTTATGGCGGCCGATATGAGCTACCCCCAAAAATTGTATGCTAAAGGTCTGGGTCTGTCGGCACCACAAGTCTATGCCAAGGGGTCATTGGCATACTTTAGCACGAAAGATCAGAATATAACTCAAGGGATGGCATTACTCAAAAGTAGTGCGATTCATACTATTGCCATTGCCAATCCCAAAACAGCACCTTATGGTGCTGCTGCACTGCAGGCACTGCAGTCTGCCAATGTGCATGATACTCTTGCGAGCAAGCTGATTTTTGGTGAATCCATCTCGCAGACCGTTGCCTATACGATGTATGCCGCCGATATTGGAATTATTGCCACCTCGGTACTCTACAGCCCGAAGATGCGAGCCTTTCGTAAAGGCGTACATTGGAGTGATGTAAACACTGCGTTATATTCTCCCATTGAACAGGGGATCATACTACTTAACAAAGCAAAGCACTCACAAGCTGCAAAAGATTTCTATTCTTTTGTATTTAGCACAGAGGCGCAAGCTGTTTTTAAAGCCTTTGGATATGCCCTGCCATGAATACGTTACATGCAAGCATCACGCATATTGAAGAGATGGCACCATTGCACGTTCTTCGGTTTGCAGTCGGTAGACAATCTATGACCATGCTGAGTTTACAAATTGATACCACATTACAGATAGGAAGCCACGTGAGTTTGAGTGTCAAATCGACTGATATCATGTTGGCAAAGCGTCTTGATGCTCCGTTGAGTACGGCGAATTGTTTACAGGCAAGCGTGGTGAGGGTACGCAACGGTGCCCTTTTGAGTACCGTGACTTTAAATATGGAGGGGATGGTACTGCAAAGTATTATTACTCGACATGCGTCACAGCAGTTGGCATTACGTGCGGCAGATGTAGTGATTGTAGTGATAAAAGAGAGTGATGTATCATTATGTTAGAGTTTTTTAACACAATAGTGTGGACTCCGTTTCTACTCTCCTTTAAGCTTGCCGGAATCACAACACTGCTGCTTTTTGTATGTAGTCTGCCGTTGGCATGGTATCTCTCTCAGACACACTCAAAAATAAAACCGTTACTAGAGGCATTGACGGCATTGCCTATTGTTTTGCCGCCTTCGGTACTGGGATTTTACATGTTGATATTGCTCTCGCCGACTTCGATAATTGGAACATTTTTTAAAGACGTTTTCGACACACAGTTGCTTTTTAGTTTTACCGGTCTGGTGATAGCGAGTTGCTTCTATTCCTTGCCTTTTATGGTACAGCCGTTGCAAAGCGGCTTTGAGTCTCTTAATAAACGGATGCTCGAAGCATCATACATTTCGGGGAAAAGTCAGTGGGTTACCATGTTTAAAGTGGCACTGCCCAATATGAAACCGGCATTAGTGACAGCAGTTATTATTACCTTTGCGCATACGGTCGGAGAGTTTGGTGTGGTGTTAATGGTCGGCGGCAGTATCTCTGGTGAGACGAAAGTGGCCTCGGTGGCAATCTATGAGATGGTAGAGATTATGGACTACACAAGTGCGCACATCTATTCGGCAGTGATGATTGCCATGAGTTTTGTCGTGCTATTGAGTGTGTACATTTTTAATCATCGACAGCGCTACCGAGTGGGGGGAATGCCCTCATGATCAGCATTGATATCAACAGAGCGCTACTTGGTAGTCATGGGGCAATGTCATTGTCGATATCACTCTCTATTGAAGCGGGGAGCTTTGTAGCATTGACTGGAGCAAGTGGCAGTGGCAAGACGACATTACTACGCATTTTGGCAGGGCTGGAGTCTGCTCAGGGCACCATACGGATTGGTTCTGAGACATGGCTGGATGACAGGAAGATTATAGCACCGCAGCAGCGTCGTATTGGATTTGTTTTTCAAGAGTATGCACTTTTTAGCAACATGAGTGTTGAAGAGAATTTGCACTTTGTTGCCAACGATAAAGTTTTGGCAGATCACCTGCTTGAGATTACGGAGTTAAGTGCATTAAAACAACGTCGTCCTCAAAGTTTAAGCGGAGGGCAACAGCAGCGTGTAGCGCTCTGTCGTGCAATGATGAATCGACCCAGACTCTTATTGATGGATGAGCCACTTTCAGCACTGGATGCTTCCATGCGAAATAAACTGCAACAGGAGATAGCACTATTGCATCAAGAATTTGAAATGACGACAATTATGGTGAGTCACGATCCCAGTGAGATCTACCGTCTGGCATCTCGTGTTGTGGTATTGGAATCGGGAAGTGTGGTACGTGATGGAAGTGTCAAAGAGGTTTTGTTAAAGACATCGGGATCGCAAAAGTTTGCATTTGAAGGTGAGTTGTTGGAAATTGTCACCGTTGATGTTATTGTCATTGCCATTGTTGCTATTGGACAGCAATTGGTTGAAGTGGTCATTTCAGAACAAGAGGCAGAGCGACTTAACGTCGGAGATCGCATTTGGGTTAGTACCAAAGCATTCGCCCCTATTATAGGATAAAAAATGGAATGAGAACCGTTGTTCATGTTGCTGTAATATCATAAATAATTTCCGTATGAATGCCCTTGCGAAGAATCTCTTTGACTATCAGATGTTCGAGTTCCATCGTCATAAAATCTTCCATAGTATGAATCTGCTGCTGTGCCATATGGCGTAGCACAATACCACGATACGCTTTAGCCCAATGGCTGACGACTTTACCTTCTTTCATAAACTTTAGCGTGGTATAAGGCGATGTCGGTTTGTAAAATTTGTTATAGAATCCGGCACGAAGATCAAGGCAGGGTTCGTGTTCAAGATACGTGTCGAGTACGGCAGTAAAATGTTGTTTATAAAAAATTTCGGGAGCCAGGGTGCCGATGGCCTGACCTTGTTTAAGTTTATAATCGGGTAAACCGATATCTCCGGCAAGCAATGGTCCAAAAAGATTGGAGAAGATAATAACATGA
>JALUJE010000103.1 GCA_027057185.1 Helicobacteraceae bacterium
TGTGTATACTATCAATACCGGTGTCAAAAGCGATGAAAGCGTACGTCGTGAGGATATGCCGAGGATGCGGAAGACAATTATTCGAGGGGAGTGCCGTCGCTCAAAAATTCACTTTGAAAATGGCATGAATATTGAGTATCGTTATCGCAACGCCACCACTCAGACAGAGCTGTTTCGCATTCATATCTCCATGAAAAACTGCCAACAGTTTTATTGAAATTTACATGTAAAGTATGCGTATGGTACATGTAGCGGCAGTTCAGATGCAGATGTGTGACGACCCTTCGAAGAATGTTGCGACTGCAGAGCGTCTGGTTCGTCAGGCAGCTGCTGAAGGAGCACAGATTATTTTGCTTCCTGAACTTTTTGAACATCGTTACTTTTGCAAAGATAAAGACAGACGCTATTTTTCATTAGCGGAAACGACACAAAAATCCCGAGTAATTCAGCGTTTTCGTATGCTTGCCGAAACCTTGAAGGTGGTGTTGCCCATCAGCTACTTTGAGCGGTATGACGGGGATTACTATAATGCATTAGTAGTGATTGATGCAGATGGATCGGTGCTGCAAAATTATCGTAAAACCCATATTCCCGATGGGAAGGGTTATGAAGAGACATTCTATTTTAGCCCGGGTAATAGCGGATTTCAGGTCTGGAATACCCGATATGCCCGTATTGGTGTCGGTATCTGCTGGGATCAATGGTTCCCTGAAACCGCTCGATCCTTAACACTGATGGGTGCCGAACTCATCTTTTTTCCTACTGCCATTGGGAGTGAACCGGAGATGCCTATTGATTCATGCGGACACTGGCAACGGGTTCAGATGGGGCATGCCGCCGCCAATACCGTTCCCGTCATTGCTGCGAACCGTTTTGGTGATGAGGTGGGGCAGTCTTGTAGTATTGTGTTTTATGGTAGTTCATTTATTACCGACGGAACGGGTGAAAAAATTGCCGAGGCACCTCGCCAAGGTGAGTTAATCATTTCAGCATCGTTCGATCTGCAAGGTTTGGCAGCAGCACGGGAATATTGGAGTTTGTTGCGTGACCGTCGTCCTAAATGTTACCAAGGATTGGCAGCGTTTTAGGGTGGAATCCTTTTTGCTTAGTGTTGGGTAAGAAGGAGTTGTCAATGGAGATTATTTTAGAGCGTAATTTGGTACGGATACGTGCCGACTTTGAAACTATAGCGGCACCCTGGATGCAGGCGTATATTCGTTTACATGTAAAAGAGGCACTTTTTTTGCCGAGTGCCATGCTGATATTTTTCCATAAAGCTTATGCAAAAGAGCGTGAACTTTTTATTCGTCAACTTTGTAGCTACCATGCGATGACGCATGAATATAGTGAGAGTTTTTATCTGAGATCAATACTGAAATATTCAGAGAAACCGATTAAAATCGAGCTCAATACTCCGGAAGAACGCGAGTGTGTCGGTATTGAACTGTATGCCTGCGATGCAACAACAGTAGAAGTTTCCTTGTATGCACCCAATGCGTTTATTATGGCGTATTTGTCAGCACAGCTTGATGGATACGTGGATTGTCTAAGTGAGAGTAGTATGGTGGTGACATTGCATGATGAGAGAGCAAAAATACGCTTTGAACGTCTGATTAAAAAGGGGCATGCCCTGCATTTTCAGCTGCAATATCAGTATGATACGCTCTTTATGCAGCGCTTCTATGATACATGTTTTGATGAAACATTTGATGAGGAACGTATCGATACCATGATGCGTCACTACAGCATTTTAGAGTGTCATATCGGTGCAAGTCAGGATGCTCTGAAGCGGAGCTACAAAAAACTGGCACGGGTATATCATCCTGATCGTGTGTACTGTGAAAATCGTGAGATTGTCCATCATTATACGCAGAAATTTCAACTGCTTCAAGAGGCCTATACTGCGTTACATATTGTCAGTTGAGGGATGCACCAGAGATTCTAAATCGCATGCTTCAAAGAGTAGTAATTGGGCACTTTGCATGGAACGTAGCTCGTTTGAGAATCCCCGTTTGCTAAAGAGGGCAATATAATCGGGATGTAGCGCGATGGTGTGACATTTCTCTTTGAGTTTTCCCCACTCCTTTTTATTCATTTTGTGGTTGGTCCATTTGCATTCGCCAGCAATACGTTTTGAACTCTGTGTGCGCGCCAAAATATCAATTTCAACCTGACGATCCCAGTAGCTTTTGGCATTGACAATCGGGTCATTCTTAAATGCTCGATAGAGGAGATAAAGATTTAACTGCTCATATGTATAACCGCAAAAACTGTTTTGATGTGCTTTGAAATACTCCAAACAGGGCGTATAGTCTCCGGTCATAATGCTGTGATGATGCGGGCTGATAAAATAGAACCAGAAACGTACAAATGGTCGGGTGATGCGAAGTTTGTCCGAAATTTTATGACGCGAAAGTGCTTTGGGAAGTTTCTGCTTGCTGTGGTAGGTCGTGATTGGAGTCTCTTGTGAACGTTCCCACTCAAGCAGGTGCAGGTCAATAAGAAATGTTAATGCTTCACCCCCTTTTTGTTCACCCAGACGTGCACGTTTGAATGCCGAATGGGTGCGGCGGTCTCCTTTGGCGATGGCACGCAAGAGTTTGGCGTAGGTAGGATCGTGTACAATCAGTTCACTCATGGCATTATAGAAGTGTCCGTAGTGCTCGAGAATATGTGTCATGATCTCATGTTCTAGTGGCGCATCTATGTCAACAGCTACCGTACTGCCGCCAAAGACGGAGAAAAACTCAACCAGTCGTTCCATATCATAGGGCTGATGTGAGGTGTAGAACTTTTGGAAAAGTGTGAGAAGGTCACTTGAGCCGTTAAACGGCTCTAATGGTGAAAACGGCTGCAATTACGGTTGCAAAATAGTGTAATTATTCACTTGAATAGCCGTAGCTTTCGTACCGATAAATGAGGCCACTTGCAATTGCATCTCTTCGGTAGCATCAGCGGAGGCTTCCGGGCTTAATAGAGAACTGTGACCTCCCTCAGTAAAACGTGAGACACTGTTTTTCAAAAATGTCACGTTCTTGGCGGCATCGGGGGCAACGGCATGTGTTGCCCCGAGTAATCTTAGTAATGGTTTGGTACCGCTTAGCGGTGCTGTGGCGACGGTATTGGGAATCGTAGCATCGTCAAGGACTTCTATGGCAAAAATATTTTGTTTAACACCGACACCAGCAGCATAATTAATGGCATCAGCATCATCCAAAATGGTTTGTGCCGTCAACATAAACTGGTCATACTGCGCACTGTCAGGTTCAATGCCGGCAGCAGCGTAGAGTCCGTCGCGTATCTCCTGACCAAAAGATTTGGAGTGACTTAAAAATTGTGCAATACCACCACCGGGCATTGCCAGTACACTGCTCTCAAGTGTTGCATGACCTAAAAAACCAAAGGCGGCAATGGTGCCGAGCGAGTGTCCTAAAAAGGCGACACGGGAAGCATCAAGTTTGACGCCTTTGGCCGAAGCAAGAGCATTTTTCAGTGCCAGAAGGTCTGAAGTACTTTGACGGATATTGTCACGAGCCACCAGCAGATTGGCAAGATTGAGGTAGTGTTTCCCCGAAGGATCAATCATGCCGTCAGGCGTCGGTGCACCGGTGTCATTATTAATGATATCCAGATTAAAAGTGCGTTCAAGCGTCGGCATATAGAAAGGGCTTTGAGCATCAGTTATTCCGTGCAACGGCAGATCAATGGCTATGGCAGCGTATCCAGAACGTGCCAGAGAGTCGGCGAGAGCCAAAAGATTGGTACGGTTTTGGGTAATACCGTGCTGAAAAATGACAATCGGCCAGCCCGAAGAAGGCATCTGCATATCTGAAGAGGCATTGGGAAGGCTCAATAGTACCGGAATAGTTTTGCGCGAGAGCTCTTTAGGAAGCGTCGTAACATAGAGTGAGCCGTTATCGTCATGAAATGCCGTAGAGAGTGCTGCATGGTCACTGCCGAGATAGTAGGGCAGGTTGGACAGTGTTCCGGTATAGATATCGGCAAACCCATACGAACCGATGGCTGCAGTGGTGAGGTTGGTATCTTGAAGCTGCAGTTGCGCCTGGGGATTGTTGTCTATCATGGCGCTGCTGACATTGCCGATGCTTTGAGTAGTGAAGCTCCAAATGGTGGCAATATCCTCGCGTGCAATCCCCTGTGTTTGTGCTTGGGCTACCATGGCCTGAGTGATTTGGCGTAAGCCCTCCAACCCGAATATGACATTGGTATTGTCGTTAGTGTCGGGGTTAAAATAGGGAATACCTTCTGCAACAAGAGACTGATCACTCAAGAGCATGGACATGGTTGTATCGGCAATGAGATGTTGTCCGGCACTGTTGGTAACCCCTTTGGTGATGACCACCATATAGCTACTATGACTCTGTAGGGGTTTAGTCGGTAATATTACCAATTTGTTGTTACTGATGGTAGCAACATAGTCCGTTCCAAATGTGAGTTCTGAAACAACACCGCCGACTACCGGAATCATCGAAGTAGCCTTAGAAGCTTGTGTTATGACCTTATAAAGATGGACATTTCCCGGGAGTGTCGCAGGGTCAAGGTTGCCTGAAATACTGACACTAATAGGTGAGGTTGTAGAGAACCCATCCAGAGAATTCAGTGCACGAGTAAGCGCTATTTCAGCGTCTTTGGCATTAGGTTTGATGGGAATATTGAGTGTACCATCAGCAGAACCGGCAAAGAGAATGTCATTGGGATAGGGAATATTTCCCTGGGATTTTTCAAACAGGGCATATCCTGCCGGAAGCTCGGATTTTTTTGCCAAAGTAATGTCATTACCGCAGGCCGTAAAGAGCAGTGCTACTAGCGGGAGCGCCAGGTAGTGTAACATGATGATTCCTTTGTTCTGATTCTTAAAGTGAGATATTATAGCCTGTTTACATAAAAATACTATGAAAGTTCACTGCCCCACCGTAAGATATCCAAGCCGTATTTTTGCTGCATCTTTTGAGTACTTTTGGAGAGTTTTCGTATATTACTGTCATGTTTGAAATCTAGTAGCGAGAGCGTACGTTTGGAGTGACATGTAAATTGTGAGCAACTGATGCTAAGCCGTATGACGCGGAGTCGTCGATGCTGTTCTGCCTCATCAAAAAGCTTTAAGATCAGGGTTTTGAACCAGAGCTCATGAAAGAGGCGATATTGGGTTGCCGTGGCATGGGTGTGTTGTGACATTTCATAACGAATGCCTACTCTAAAAGTCGTCGGAAATACATCCAGACGCATTACGGCAAAGGCGAGGTGTCGACTCAAAATAATAATGCGTCGACGCAATTCCCGACGATCCATGACGGGGTCAAAGGTACGAGAAATACCGATGGATTGTCGGGGACGATATGGTTTGAGGGGTTCTCTATCATGCCCGCATACTTTTTTGTATAGTGTGGCGGCGTAGGGATTCATGGTACGCACCAGTTTTTTGGCACGCACCAGTTCGCCAAGGGTATGAATGTGGTAGCGTGAGAGCCGGTGTTGCATGGAGCGTCCGATGCCAGGAAATTTTGCAACAGCAATTGGCTCAATAAAGCGCAGGACGTCACGCTCTTTGACGACGTGGCAACCAAAAGGTTTGGCAACGGAGGTAGCGAGTTTTGCGATACTTTTAGTAGGAGACGCTCCAATAGAAACAGGAAGGTGCAGCATGTTGATGATGTCGTGGCGTAGTGCATGAATAAAGGCTTCAACATCTTCATCTGCAATCCATCCGTCCAGATCACCGTAAAATTCGTCAATACTGGCCTGCTCCAACAGGGGAATGCGTTCGTGTAAAAAGTCGTGAAGTGCATGCGATAGCTGTTTGTAACGTTTCATATTTGGTGCTTTGACAATGAGTGATTGACAACGTTGTAAGGCTTCGCGAATGCTCATTGTGGTGTGAATGCCGTAAGCACGAGCCTCATAGCTTGCAGTGGTGACAATACCGCGAATACGACCGTTACGGTCAATAAATTTGGTACGATCATCGACACTGTCATCATAATTTTGGAAGAAAGCGCCTAAAAAAGCACCGCGGTTGTCAAGATTGTAATGCTGTTCTATAGGTGTGTGTGAAAAGATATAGGGATCACCCCGCCCGCCAATGGCAACAGGAACTCCAACAAGAGACGCGTCATAGATGCGTTCTGCCGATACAAAAAAACAGTCGATATCTACATGTATTTTCACGATTTACATCTCTGTATAGCGGTGACAAGAGATACGCTTTCTAAGTGGGATCATTATAAAATCAGTCATAAGAAAGTATAGGGCACGGAGCAATATTATTGAGAAATATGGCATATAGACATATTTTTAATACGATCTTTACCTAATGAAACGGCTTATAAAATGCGTGATTTGCTAGGGCTAAAAGTTCGCTATCGCCTTTGCTGTCGCCGTAAGCATAGATAGTGTCAAATGTTGTGAGATCGTAGCATGCTTTTACCCGATTGACTTTTTCGATACCGTAACAGTTTTTGGTTTGAAAGCGTCCACTAAATCGTGCCTGTTTAAACTCGAGTTCCGTTGCAATCAGAGCAATATGATGCTGTTGGCACCAGGCTTCAAGCCAACATTTTATAGATGCAGAGACAATGACGACACAGTCACCCTGTTGCAGATGCTTCTGAAGTGCTTTACGGGCCTTGGGACGGATAATTTTATCAATCTCATGATGTGCAAATTTTTGTCCCAAACGGGTAAATTCTTTGTGAGACATGCCCTGAAAAAAGTGTGCCAAAAAGAGTTCTTTGGCACGGTTATTGGGAATGATTCCGAGTTTGTAGAGCAGTAGCATGGGGCTGAGGTAAAAAAGCCCGGCATAGTAGCGTTGGGTACCCCGGGAAAACTTTACAAACTCCGCTAGAGAGTCTTTGGAGGTAATGGTACCGTCAAAATCAAACAGAGCCAGTGTCACGGGTAATACCTCTGCAGAAAGTAACACGATTCACAGGGGAGCCATGAGGGGAGTGTGTAGTATCGCTCTTTGAGAATGTTAAGAATATCTGTTTTGTAAGCAGCATAGTCAAATCCGTGGCAGGTGAGCAGATAGTAGGTCGCATGATGAATGCTGAGTTCTTCTGTTTCGAGCTGTTGGCAGGTGGATGTAAACAGAGCAAGATCGTGGGCATTAAAGGCACGTTTATCCAGCAGTGAAAAGGTTTGATTTGCCAGAGTTCTGACATCAAAAATTTTATCGTCAAGCCGTCCGTATTTGTTGATGTTGTAGAGCATATGAACCTCACGTTCACAGTGGTAAGAGAGTAGTGCGGCGGTTGAGTATCCATAGGCAAAGAGCCGGGTAATATTGTGTTCGTCAATGGCATTGCACACCGATTGGGGTTGTGTAAACAAGACGGCATCGGCATATTTTTTATGCCCTTGGAACCATGAGATTGGAGTGATTAACACGGCTAGAATTAGGGCAATATGCAGGTAAGAAAAACGGGCATGATAACGGATGATTTTCTGTAGATGGGCTGTATCCAAAACGCTGAAAAGCAAAGTAAGGTAGGGTACAAATAGGAGCAACCAGTGTAAGCCGATACTCTGCTCAAGTGAGACGATAAAAAAGATCCCCAGAGCTACCGACAACACGGCACTACAGAGTCTGATAATGTCTGAGTGCATGAAACGTGCTCGCGCTTTAATGAGATAGTAGAGTCCCCATGGGGTGACGAGGTAGATGAGCATTGCCAGATAGCCCAAAACACTTGGTAACTGAAAATGACTCTGCTGCGTACGCGAGAAAAAATTGAATAGAATATTATTCCAGCAATTGTGGTAGTTGAAGTAGAGGTTTTGCGCGATAAAGAGTAGTATCACCACCGTAATAACGGCAATATTTTTACGTGCTTTTTTCCGGTAGGTTGTCAGAGTAAAGAGGAGCAGACCGAGCATTAGGAACAGGGCAAAATATTTACTTAAAAATGCCAGTCCTAAAAAGAGACCACTGAGCAGGGCATAACGTAACCATGCCGTTTTTTGCAACGAATAGAGTAAAAAAAGTGTGCCTAAAGAACCGAAGAGCAGCAGGGGTACATCATTGGTGATCATGACGACTAGCACATCAATGGGAGAGGCAAGTAGCGTGAGCGCCACCAAAAAGGCAGTCGCATTTTTTACATGTAAGCGCGCAATTTTATAGACAATATACGCCACGATAAGCATGGCGGCAAAAGCAAAAAAACGGTAAAACAAGTAATGATGACTTATAAAACTCATGAGGTAGATGATCCAGCCGATCATGGGTGGATGATCGTAGTATCCGGCCAGAGGATGTTGTGCCCATCTAATAAAATAGGCCTCATCTCCGGTAAGTGGCAGTAACACGAGAATAAGGAGCTTTAACAAGGAAATAGTGACAACGGCACGAATCTCCCTGAAATAGGTTTGCATCATAGATGCATCTTCTTAAACAGTGATTCAGGAATACATGTGATAATACCCATAATATAGCGCCATATCCATTTACTGTAGAGGACATTGACACCGCGTTGTTGTGCATTTAAAATATCTTCTGCTACCTCGTGAGGATCGGCCGTAAGTATTGCTGGAAGTGTCATTTTGGCAGTCATTTTGGTGTGGACGAAACCGGGTTTGACACTCATAACATGGACATTGCTCTCATAAAGACGGTTGCGAAGCCCACTTAAATAGGTACTGAATCCGGCTTTGGCAGCACCGTAGATATAGTTGGTGGCACGACCTCTATCTCCTGCCACTGAGCTGATACCGACAATAAAACCTGATTGCCTTGCTTCAAAATCATTGGCAATAGTATTGAGCAGCGAGACGGCACCGGTAAAGTTGACGTTAATGGTTTCAAGAGTTTTTTCCAGGCTCTGCTGAGCGATTTTTTGCTCACACATATACCCAGAAGCGATAATGACTCCCTGAGGTTTGGGAGTCAAACTCTCGTAAAAAGTCCGGTGTGATATCGTGTCGGTAATATCGAGTTCATGGAGTGTTACCTCGACGCGGTAGCGAATGTGTAGATCTCTGGCAACATTCTGCAACGTTTCGACCTTACGTGCCGCCAACATCAAGTTGCTGTGATTCTTGGCATAAGCATGGGCAAGTGCGGTAGCAATGTCACTTTTGGCTCCAATAATGAGTACAGTATTCATGGTTATAGCTCCAGACGTTTGGATTGTAATGAATGAAATGTCTTATCCATTTTATGTTCTTTTCGCAGGGCTCTAAAGCGGGTTATCTGTTCATAGCCCTGTTCAAATACCGTTTTGGAAACACGCACATCTTTACTGAGATAGATTCTGCCACCATACTTCAGTACTAGAGCATCGAGCGAATCTAGCAGCTCGAAAAGCCCCGGTTCAATTTTAAAGTCGAGTGCTAAAGAGTATCCTTCCATCGGGAAGGAGAGGTAGTTTTTGTTGGTCTTACCGTAGAGTTTTAAAACGGCCAAAAATGAGCCTTTACCACTGGCGGCTATGGCAGTGAGAATAGCATGTAGTCCATCGAAGCTGTGTGCTTTGGGTAGAATGAACTGGTATTGCGTAAAGCCCTCTTTCCCGTAAATACGATTCCAGTTTTCTATGGCATCGAGAGGGTAGAAAAAGGTGTCGATATCGACTTCTTCTGTAGTGATATTCTGGGTAAACCGGTTATAATAGAGCCGATTAAAGAGGGTGACACTCCAGGAGCTGAGTAGAGAGGAGGGAAAATTTTTTGGGATGTTGATCCGTTTTTTTTTCGTATAATGCAGTGAGCCCTTAGTGCTAAAATCACCGCACATTAGCAGTGAACGACCCAGTGCTGCTCCTTGCGCCTGAGAGTCGATCCATGCAACTGAGTAGGGTGTTTGACTATACTGTTCAAACGCATCAAACGTCTCTTGCAGGTTGGCGGTTTTGACGGTGGTCTGTTCAATGGTGGTAGTTGAAATCTTTTTCAGGGAGATTTTGGCATCTAAAATGATGCCGGTAAGTCCCATACCGCCACAAGTGGCATAAAAGTATTTTTTGTTTTTTGTGTGTGAACACAGGATCACTTTACCACTGGGAAGCATCAGGTTGTATTCGAGAACCGATGCACTAAAACAGCCTTCCATATGGTGGTTTTTTCCGTGAACATCACTGGCAATGGCGCCGCCGACAGTAATGAGTTTGGTACCGGGTGTTACCTTTAAAAACCAGCCTCGCGGTACAATCACCTCAAGAATTTCACTTAAAAGTACACCGCATTCTACATGTAAAATGCCATGATGTTCATCGAAGTCTAAAAAGCAGCGATGTGCTCGTGTGGTAATGAGGTGATGACTAAGAGCACTGTCACCGTAACTTCTTCCATTGCCGTATGCAATGCACTCACCTACGGTTTTTAGGTGGTTTTGGAGTGCCTTTTTATTGGTAAAGGCAAAGGTGTCAGCCTCAATTTTTGGGAACATTCCCCAGCTCATCAGATTCATATCAGCTCCTAAAAACAAACTGTTTATCTAAGAAATATTTGAGTATATATCCGATACCAAGACCGATGGCGGCACCGAAGTATTTGGCATGTTCATTCTCAAACGCCCAATGAAATCCAATTTCAAATCCCCAAAAAATAGCGGTGGTAATAACGCCCATTAGATGTGTAAAGCAGAAATTTTTTGCCGTCATCTTTTTTGTTTTTGGGTTGGTGAAAAAAGATATATTTTTTATCCAGAACATATTTTAGCACTAATCCTGCAAGCGTACCTGAAAACATGGCAATATACAGCGATCCGATGCCGTCATAGAAGAGAAAACTCATATATTGAACAAGCAGATTTGCCAGTGTCGACGCGATGGCAAAAACAGTGTAACGAAGTGCAAGCATTTACAGTTTGACAATGAGCAGGAAACTCAGCAGCCATAAAATAATGGTGACCTGTAAAAAAGGATCACTCAAGACAATTTTGGAAGGGTTTCCGCTGCGTTCTTCAACAAAGGTAATTTGCATGTAACGCATAATGCCTAAAATAACAAAAAATCCGCTCAGGTAGAGGTGTGGGGTGTGCAGACGTGCAATGACATCATCAGAGACCGTATAAAAAATATAGCTGACCATAATGACACCTGCCATAAGAACCATACCGGCATTGACAAACTCCAGATTGTAGCCATCAATATTTTTTCGGGTCTCTTTACCCTCAAGTGATAAGAGGACATCGTCACGCCGTTTGGCGAGGGCTAAAAAGAGTGCCAGTAAGAAGGTCATGATAATAATCCACATGGAGAGTTCGACTTCAACAACGGCGGCACCGGCAAACAGACGCAGAACAAAGCCGATGGCTATCATGAAAATATCAATAATAGAGAAGTGCTTGAGTTGCACTGAGTAGAGCAGGTTAAGACTAAAATAGAGCAGTAAAATGGCAAAAAGTTTTATATTGAAAATCAATGCAATAAGCAGGGGGATAATGCAAAACAGGGCAATGAGCCGCTGTGCTTTACTCTCATTAATGGCTCCCGATGCCAACGGTCGGAACTGTTTACTGGGGTGTTTTTGATCTTCGTTAATATCCATAAGATCGTTAAAAATATAGACGCTGCTGGCAACTAATGAGAAGAGAATAAACGTCAGTACGGTTTTTAAAATGAGTACAAAAAAAAAAAAAA
>JALUJE010000104.1 GCA_027057185.1 Helicobacteraceae bacterium
AAACGGATCGCATACCTACAAAACGACCAAGAAGTTTTTTTATAATTTAATGGAAAACAACGCATATCGCTACAAAAAATATTTTGATGTAGTGATGGTTATGCTTATTCTTTCAAGTGTTATTATTCTGATTCGTGAAGTAAAATATCAGTCCCACGATTTCTTGCAGTTTTTTAATGACTATATTATCTCTATAGTCTTTTTGATTGAATATTTACTGCGTATGTGGGTGTACAATGACAATTCCAAGATTATTATTAGGCGGTATGAACATGATGAATTTTTACATCGTGAGTTCAGCCCTATTAAAGCGCTCAAAGAGATTGTACATGTTAAGTTTCAATATATGAGTTCTCCTTCGGCAATTATTGATCTGTTTGCCATCATGCCGTTTTTCCATGAGCTACGGCTACTGCGGCTTTTTATCTTGTTTAGAGTTTTTAAACTCTTTCGCTATACCAACAGTATCCGTCATTTGCTCTCAGTACTTACCCATAAAAAGCACGAGTTGCTGACTCTTTTAATGTTCGCCGCCATTGTTGTTTTTGTCTCGGGTGTCCTCATCTACGTTATGGAAGCCAACCATCCCAATTCGCAAATCACAACACTGTTTGAGGCATTTTATTGGTCGCTGGTGACCATTTCTACTGTAGGTTTCGGAGATCTGGTTCCCAAGACTGAAGGTGGTCAGGTTGTGGCAATGTTTATTATAATCTCCGGCATTGCCGTACTTTCTTTTAGCACTTCTATTATTGTATCGGCATTTACGGAGCGTATGGATGATATTGTCGAAAACAAGCTTATTGAGAACATTTCGGCACTCAAGAATTTCTATCTGATCTGCGGTTATACCAAAACGGCACAGCAGGTGGCAGCAAAATTGCGCCGTCACGGTAAAAATATTGTAGTGCTCGATGACAATGTGGAACGGGTGAAACTGGCAACGTCACATCGCTTAAGGGCCATTGTCGGTGATTCGGGGGCTTTAGCAAGCTATGCCAAACTCGGTATTGACTTTAACAACCAGGTGCGTGCGGTATTGTGTCTGGAGTATGATGACGTGCGCAATGTTTATACCGCATTGACGATTCGCTCGATGAATAAAGACGTCATGCTGCTTTCGCTACTCATCAATCAGTATAATCGCAAGAAGCTCTCTCTTGCCGGGGTCAATGAAGTGATCTATGCACAGGAACTTGTCGGTATGGTGGCTAAAGAATTTAGTGGAATGCCTGTAGCCTTTGAAGCCATTCATGCATTGCGTTCAGAGCAGAGTGATGTATTGACCGAAGAGATTATTGTTGATGAGTATATCAGTAAATATTATCGGAATGTCGGTGATCTTGGTGCCGATCGTTACCGGATTATTTTAATGGGTATTAGCCCTGTAACCGGCGATACATTTATTTTTAATCCCAATGTCAAAGAACCGCTTCATAATGGTGATATTCTTCTTGTTATCGGCTCTAATGTATTGATTAGAGAATTTAAACGTGATTTGCATGTAAAGAGAAAATCATGAAAAAAAGTGCACTGATTTTTGGCTATAACGAATATGCGCGCCAGATTGCCTCACAAATTGCATCCGAATACCAGCATGTTCATATTTTTATTCTGGATGATGCATCGTTGCAGCAGCAGGCTGAAGCAGATGGCTTTCGTGTTTCATCATTCGATTTGGGTGATGAATGGCATGAGATTGAGCAAAATTATGGTATTGGAGATACCGTAGCATTTTGTACTCTTGAAGACGATGCCCACAATATCTTTTTGACCATCTCGCTTCGAGCAGTATTTGACAAGATGTATATTGTGGCACTGGCAAAAGATATTGAAGGCATCAATAAACTTAAAATAGCCGGTGCCAACAGAATTTTGCCGGTTGTTCAGATTACTGCCAATCTTATTAGTGAAATTCTGGAAAAACCGGTTGTGACTAACGTATTACACAATATCTTGTATGAAGACAGTGACATTAAAATTGCACAGATTGACCTTATAGAAGGAGATATCATTATTGGAAATAATAGCTACGGTATTGCCTTTAAAGATGACTATAATATTATCCTGCTTGCCATTGTTGATAGCAAGCTCGATACCAATTTTGTTTTTACTGCTAAAGGATTTAATCATATTATTGAGGTGGGGGATGTTTTGGTTGTAATTGGTCTGCAAGAAGATATTGACAGTTTTAAAATGCGAATAAGGGGTAAGGCATGAGCGATATTGCTGTTATTGGCGCGGGAAAATGGGGTTATGCACTGTATAGTGCCATAAAACGGCAGAATTGCAATATTGTCATTACATCGCGAACACCACGAAACATAGAAGGTTTTGTCAGTCTGGAAGTGGCACTGGCATCTCCATACTTGGTTCTTGCGATTCCGGCTCAGGAGATTGGAGTATGGTTGCGTGAGCATTTTATTTACCAAGGGCAAAAAGTTCTTGTGGTCGCCAAGGGTATTGAAGCCGGGAGTGGTCGTTTTTTAAATGAAATTTTTGAAACTTGTATCCCTTCTGAGAATCTTGCCTATCTATCGGGTCCCTCATTCGCTGCTGAAGTGATACAGTCACTGCCGACGGCGGTAGTGATTAACTCCCATAATCCAGAATTGGCAGAGGTATTTGGAACATTTTTCCCCGATTTCATGAAAACGTACTACTCTACCGACGTCATCGGTGCAGAGGTGTGCGGTGCCTACAAAAATGTCATTGCCATTGCCGCAGGCATTTGTGAAGGATTGCATTTAGGAAAAAATGCTGCGGCATCGCTCATTGCCAGAGGTTTGGTAGAGATGCAGCGTTTCGGTAAAAGTTACGGTGCGTGTGATGAAAGTTTTATCGGGCTTAGCGGTGCAGGAGATCTCTTTTTAACTGCGAGTTCAACGATGTCACGAAATTTTCGGGTTGGATTGGGTATTGCCCAAGGAAAATCCCAAGAACTGATTTTACGTGAACTCAGTGAAGTAGCCGAGGGTATCGGTACGGCATATGCGCTACAAAAAATAGCACAGCAGAAGATGCTTTATCTGCCGATTGCACGAGAGGTATACAATATGTTGGAAGGAAAAGATCCGCAAGACAGTCTGCGTGATCTGTTGTCACAATAACATGTGGACTGCACAGGTAAAAAATCTTCTGATTGCGTTAATAATCGGGGTGGCTTTTTTTGCGTTCTCTTTTTTATTTGTGACGATGGTACAGGCACTGTTGATTGGTTCTATTGCATTATTGGTGGCATTGTGGAGTAATGAAGCCCTCCCTCTTGGCGTTGTTTCGTTACTGCCTATTATTCTTTTTCCCGCCTTTTCCATTTTGCATGTCAAAGAGACAACGGTTAATTATGCCCACCCCATTATTTACCTCTTTTTGGGAGGATTTTTACTGGCAATTGCCGTTGAAAAGAGTGGATTGCATCGGTGGATATCGGATAAAATTTTGAGTTTTTTTCCCAATACGGCTCGCGGTATTATCTTCTCTTTGGTCATTACCTCCGGCTTGTTGAGTTCTGTGCTTTCCAATACGACCACAACACTGCTACTTATTTCGATTGCACTGTTTCTTTCCGATGATGTACGCCTGAAAGTGCGCTTTGCGTTGGCAATTGCTTATGGTGCAAGTGTCGGTGGTATTTTAACACCGATCGGTACGCCGCCCAATCTGATTTTACTAGGTATTATGCAAGATAAGGGAATGGATATGATCCCCTTTTTTCAATGGATGTTAATGGTTGCTCCCGTTGTACTTTCCATGCTGTTGGTGGTAGGTTTCATTCTCTCCTTGGGGGTGAGAGAATTACATGTAGAAAAGCAAGACCACCTTGATCTGTTTCTT
>JALUJE010000105.1:0-1829 GCA_027057185.1 Helicobacteraceae bacterium
CGCTTGGTCTGTGTTTTGGAACATTGAATGCGACTGAGGATTGCTCTGAAATTGAGGTTGTTGCAGTTCAAGAGACACTGCAAAGCTATAGTACTTCAGAAAGCGAAACTGTTGAGGTGGTAATTCATAATCCTGATTACTGTCTTTCAAAAATCACCGATATTTCACTTAGTGATTCGGAAAATTTTGAACTTGATCTGGATTTTGGTGCGGTACCGTGTGGTAGTGATGATTTTTCGATGCTGGGGTATCAGTTCTGTACGGTAGGTGTGACGTTTAAACCGGTAACATCGAGCGGAGATTTTGAAACTGAAGTGCGTGTTAGTACGGTGGCAGCTCCAGTGGCATGTGCTACTGTCAAAGGTGATGTTGTTGTTTGTGACGAGTGTCAGAATGACGATGATGACGACGATGACAATGACGAATGTGGAAATTGTGGACACGGTGGACATGGAAATTGTGGACATGGCGGACATGGAAATTGTGGACACGGCGGACACGGTAGCATGTGTGGCAAAGGGCATGGTCGAGGCGGACACGGAAGTTGTAACCACCGACACAATCGCTGGTGTGGTTATGACCGCGGACACGGCACCTGTGGTCATCAACATAATCGTCGATGCGGCGGTATGAACAATGGAGACGGTGGACACGGTAGTATGTGTGGCAAAGGGCATGGTCGAGGCGGACACGGGAACATGTGTCGTAAAGGTCATGGACACGGTGGACACGGAAGTTGTAACCACCGACACAATCGCTGGTGTGGTTATGACCGCGGACACGGAATGTGTGGTCACCAACATAATCGTCAGTGTGGTTATGAAGAAGATAATGATGATAACGGTGATGCACACACCTGCCCGCCATTGGCTCCGGTTAAAAAACTGGTAGATGAAGATGCCACCAACTACATTAACTGCTTGAATTTAATTAACCCGACAGGCACATCGGTTGTTGAGGTATACGATGATATTGTCTATTTCAACGATTATAATGAAAAAGAGGTCGGACTAGCCACTTTTGAATTAGATGATGTGGTTGATTTTACGTCGATGCTGACATTTACGGCAACTGTTGATGAAGGACTTTTTGTGCCGCGAATTAGCGGTGATGATGGACAATATATGACAACTAACGTCAGAGTGACAAAGCAGTATGGATTTATTTTTCCAGATAATTTTGACCTGACCGAATTGAATTTCACAACGTGGGGACGTTCGTTTACGGGCGCTATTGAAGATCTTTCGGTAACGGAAGTAACGAACGATAATCTTCTTGACTAGGTAGTTCTTGAGATATCAAACATAAAACTCCTGAATCTGGGCGAGTCCCAGATTCCTCCTTCTTATAAAACATATGGGTTGATTGACATACGCTCAACTTTTATGCTATAATCTGCATTAAATATTAAACAATTATTATATTAGGAAATGAGATATGAGTAACAGTTTATACGAGACTCTTGGCATTAGTTCTCATGCCAGTGAAGCAGAAATTAAAAAGGCGTATCGTAAGTTAGCGCGACAATATCATCCTGATGTCAACAAAGAGGCAAATGCTGAAGAGAAATTTAAGGAGATTAATGCCGCATATGAGGTCTTAAGTGACAAAGAAAAGCGTGCCAAATATGACCAGTATGGTGATGCCATGTTCGGCGGTCAAAATTTTCATGACTTTGCGCAAGGGCAGGGTGCCGGCGTTGATCTGGATGAAATTTTGCGCAATATTTTTGGTGGTGGAGGTGGATTTAGCAGTGGTGGTTTTAACAGTTCTGGTGGATTTAGCGGAAACTTTGGCGGTGGTGGATTTTCTTCTCAACAGAGTATGAA
>JALUJE010000105.1:1839-11560 GCA_027057185.1 Helicobacteraceae bacterium
TCCCCGTACCTTTTGATGTGGCAGCTCTCGGTGGCAAGCATTCGGTATCACTTCAGGGGGATAGTTTCGATATTAAAATTCCTGCGGGCATTAAAGCAGGGGAGAAACTGCGAGTTCGCGGAAAAGGAAAATCAGCAGGGGGACACAGCGGCGATCTGTACTTGAAAATACATGTGGCTCCCAGCAGTGAGTATGAACGTGAAGGAGATGACCTGATTAAAAATTTTGACGTCTCACTGCACGATGCCCTTTTTGGTGGAAAAATTGCCATCGATACACTCGAAAAAGAGATAAAGCTGAAAATTCCTGAAAACACAAAAAACGGACAACGTTTTCGTGTCAAAGGAATGGGCATTAAAAATCGTAAAAGCGGTGAACGGGGCGACTTATATCTACAGGCCAATGTCGTGTTGCCTAAAGTTAGTGATTTAGATGACGATCTTGTAGAGATGATGAAAAAGAAACTTCCAAAGGAGTAGGGCATGCACCACTATGATGAACCGGTTTATCTTATTAGCATCGTGGCTAAGATATTGGACATTCATCCACAGACACTGCGCCAATATGAGCGTGAAAACCTGATTACTCCTTCACGATCCAATGGAAGAATTCGTCTCTATTCGCAGCGTGATATTGATAAAATTAAAATGATACTTCGTCTTACGCGTGAATTGGGAGTGAATTTAGCCGGTGTTGATATTGCCATTCGACTTAAGGAGCAGATTGAAGTCATGGAGCAGGAGATTGCCGAACTGCGTCATGCCCTTGCCAAAACACAAAACAGTAGTAGCATACCTCCGGAGAAATCACTGGTGACAAAACGCAGTGTTTATGAGTTAATTATTTTTGAAGATGACTGATCAAGATTACTCTTTTGCACGCTGTATGAAGACGCCGAGTGCCTGTAGTTTCTTTTCGAGTTTCTCATATCCCCGGTCAAGATGGTAGATACGATGGATATCGGTTTCTCCCTCGGCTACGAGTGCGGCTAATACGAGGGCGCTAGATGCCCGTAGATCGGTCGCCATGACATCTGTTCCAGATAGTTTAGAAGGGCCGGTAATGGTTGCGCTGTGACCACTGAGTTTAATATCGGCACCCAGACGCTGAAGTTCACTGACATGCATAAAGCGATTTTCAAACAGTCGTTCTTCTATGGTAGAGGTGCCTTCGGCCTGGGTGCACAGTGCCATAAACTGTGCCTGCATATCTGTAGGAAATCCGGGATACTCTTGTGTGATGATGGTAATGGGTTTGATGGTTTTAGCGGGATGAATGGTCATGTGATCTTGTGCAATATCACAGCGAAATCCCATCTCCTCGAGTTTAGCAATCACTGTTTCTAAATGTTTTGGTTCTATGTTTGTTAGTGTTAGGGTTGAGTTTGTGATGGCTCCGGCACAGAGATAGGTTCCCGCTTCAATGCGATCGGGAATAACATCAAATGAGCGAATGTCAAGAAGGGCCCTATCGGTACCGTGAATGGTCAAATAGGCGCTACCGATACCTTCAATAATGACACCGCTTTGGTGCAATATTTCACACAACTGTACCACTTCAGGTTCACGTGCGGCATTTGTAATGGTGGTTGTACCACGAGCCAGTGCTGCTGCCATAACAATATTGGCTGTTCCAGTGACGGTAATTTTATCAAATATTATGGCTGCTCCGACAAGACCATTAGCCGCTTCGGCAACGACATAGCCGCTTTTGATGCTAATGGTCGCTCCCATTTTTTCCAAAGCTTTAAGATGCAGATCAATCGGACGTTGTCCAATGGCACAGCCTCCAGGTAGGGAAACTTCGCAGTGTCCAAAGCGTGTTAATAGTGGTCCCAATACCAAAATAGAAGCACGCATGGTTTTGACAATATCATAATTGGCTTTGGTATCGGTAAGACAGCAGGTATCAATAGTAATACGGTGATCGTCAAAATGACAGGTAGCACCAAGATTCTGCAATAATTTCAGGAGCGTCTTGATATCGACAACGTCAGGAACATTTCCGAGGCAGACCTTGGTTTGTGACAGGAGTGTCATGGCAATGAGTGGTAGTGCAGCATTTTTTGATCCGGAGACCGCAATGCTTCCATGAAGTGTTGTGTGACCCTGTATCTGCAAATAATCCATATATTCCCTCATCATAAAAGTGTGACATTATAATCAAGCTATTATTAAATTGTAGAATGTATGATGTAACTTGTTATGAAAGAGTGGGTGTGGTATTTTGAAGATGCTCTATATTTAGGGACTGTTTGCAGATCACGCGTTTGCCGCGTGAAGTTTTATCAATTCTTTCTACTGCCTTGACATTAAAGTCGAGGGCACCGTCCATGAGTGTATTTAATTTTTTGGTGATGGTCTGAGTATCAAGATGTTCTCCTTCTAATAACACCGTTACTTTGCCTGCATCACTTTGAATATATTGAATGGCATGTATATTGTCATCGGAAAGGCACCCTTGTTTCGAAGTTGTCGTAGCAGAAGTGATGGCAGTAATGGAGATAAGCCGGTGGTCTTTGGTGACCAGAAAATCCTGCGTGCGACCCTCAATCTGTGTAACACTTTTGACAATACCGCTTTGGGGATAGTACACTATGGTACCCGTGGCTCGATCTGCGGTTTTATAGTTAATAAAAGGCATCACGAAATTATCAAAACTGGTCGTTACAATCTCGGTGTCGAGTATACGTACCAGACCGTATGAGGCTAAAAAACGGTAGGCGTTGTCATTGATACGGTAGGCAATGGCATTACGCTCGGTATGACCGTAATGTGTCAGTACATCCACGCCGAAATAGTCTCGAATCTGTTGCAGTTCATTGGAATAGAGTGTTTCAGATGCCAGAATAATGCCTTGAAGCGGTACCGGTGGCAAACCATGTTTTTTAGACTGTTTCATAAAACTCAATACGGCACTTGGGTACCCAAAAAAGAATTTGGGTGCGAACTTCAATGCTCGTTTGTGCATACGAGGAAACATATCGGAGTTCATATAGTTACTGCAAAGCAGAAAATAGTTGTCTACGGGTTCATGTTCCCAGAAAGTATTTTTGTGAGGCTTAAATACCTCTCGTCCCCGTGATAAGAGTGCACGATCCCGGTAGGTATAGCCGATTGTTGAAAAAATGTAGTTGTTGTAGGCCTTCTCTTTGGCTCGGGAGGAGGCGGGTAAAAAATATTGTGTCGGCGTCGATAACGAACCTCCCGAATAGTATGCAACAGGAGTCTCGAGTGTATGGGTATGAAGGGCTTCTATTTTGGTTTTAATTGTATCTTTGTGCAGTGAAGGAAACTGTGAAATATCGTCAGGAGCTTTAAAGTCTTGAGATGAGATACCATGCGCTTGAAAGATATTTTTATAGTAAGGAATGTGCTGCTCGGCAAAGAGAAGCGTCTCCAACGTTTTATTATAGATGTAGTCTATCTGAAACTGAGTGTCGGCAGCTTCAAATTCCCGGAGCAAGGCTTCATGAAGCGTATAGTGTTTTCCAAAGCGCACGGAGAGGGGGATATTGCCGTACACAGAACCCAGAAATGTTTTCAGGGATTGTGGAAAACGGTAGTATACCTCTTTGTATCGATGCAATACTTCTTCAAACGTCACGAAAAACACCTTTATCTGTTTAAGTGTTGGATTGTATTGAAAAAGTGATTAAGAAGATATAAAACGTATTACCACAAAGATAAAGGGTGGTACCTTCTAAGGGATAACGGAAAACTGCTATAATACATGTAAACTACAAGAAGGGGTATGGGTGAGTTCTGCGCTGGATCGACTGAAAAATCTTACGGCAAAAATTACGAGTTATGAGCTTGCTCGTAAGGAAAATTTAAAAGCACTAGAACGTTTGTATACGACACTGTGTATCGATGAAAAAGTGGCGTCGTTTCAAGATCTTTTTGATTTTAAAGCGATTAACCTTTCTGGAATTTCGCTTAACAGTGAGCATCTTGGTGTTATTAAAGCAAAGAAGTATGTACAGATTATTGCCATTACTTACGACAGCAGCAGTAAAGTTAAAAATAAAAACAGCTCTTTGGGCTATTTCGGACGCAGTGAAAAGCTCGATGCCGCGCTTAAAGACGAGATTGTTGCCTTTGTGCTGCGATGGCGTTTTGAGAAGAGCTTTATGACGTTAGAACATTATCACGATATGATCAATACACTGAAATAGTAGGCGATATGGGACGGGCGCTTTTGGTGATTTGGTTGCGTTGGGCGGTGTGGGTTACGTTGTTTAGTCTTGGGACTGCCTTAGTAGTATCCTTGGGCATCACGCTGACACTCTATTTGCTTAAAGGTGCTGTGGCACTCGATGATAGTATTGTAAAGGCATTACGAGAGATTGCCCTGTTCTGGTTTGGTGTCTCTTGGAGTGTGACATTGCCGCTGGGGACGTTTTTAGGAATGAAGCAGCTTTTTGTATCGTGCCGCTACGGCTATAGGCTACAGCTGCTTACTTGCCATGGGGAGCATATAGAGACAGTGTACTATAATGCACTGGTTAAGGCCTGGCGAAAATGGCTGTTTCTAACGGTGTGGGGTGTGGCAGTTGGTGTACTCATGATAACAACGCTGCAGTTTGTTATTGAGGGCAAGATACTCTTAAGCAGTTGGTGGAATAGTTATTCGTTATATGTTCTGGTGATGTTTTTTTCGTGGGCAACACTGCGTCTTATGGTGCAGCGATGTCCTTCCATAGAGATGCGACGATGTTAATCTATCTGGATGTCGAGACGACGGGAATATCTGAGAAAGACCGTATCTGTGCGGTAGGTGGTATATCGGTAGAGAAAGATACGGTCGCGTTATGTGATGCATTGATTCATCCACAACAAAAGATTCGACCTGATTCGATGATGATTCACCATATTACCAATGAAACTATCAAGGGGGCGCCTCCGTTTGAGTCTTCACCGGCATCAACGTGGCTACATGAACGTAATCGGCGTCATCATATTTTGGTGGTACACCACAGTACTTTTGAATTGCAGATGCTGCAAAAAGAGGGGTTTGTCTGGCAGGGAGAGCTGATTGACACACTCAAATGTGTGCGCCATCTCATTCCCGACTGTGAGCAGTTTTCATTGCAGTTTTTGCGTTATGAATTACAGTTGTACCGGCATGAGTCGGCGCTAGCTGACACATTAGGCATTGCCATTGAACCGCACAATGCCTTAAGTGATGCGTTACATGTGAAAATGCTTCATGAATATTTACTGGATTTGGCGGATACTGCAACATTACTGAGGCTCTCTGGGACTCCGGTGTTATTACAGAAATTTCATTTTGGAAAATACAAGGGACGTTATATTGAAGAGATTGCTCTGCAAGACCGAGGATATCTCGAATGGTTATTGCAGCAGCTTGACGATAGCAATGATGACCTAGATTATAGCCTACGTTATCATTTGTCGCTATTATAGTATAATGCCATAGATTTTTTAAGGGATTTGTTACAATGACAACACGGTCATACTGGTGCTTACTGCTTCTTTTGAGCTTCATAACGGTATCGTTGCATGCCAATGATCTGATCGATAGCTTTATTGTCAAACAGATTGAGATTGAAAAGAAGTTTTTAGATCAAAACTTAAGCAGTGATGTGATGGAAATGCTGATTAAAAAGCAGCACCATGCCTACAAAAACTTCTTTTTGGAACTTATCTCCAAAAAAGCGCATCTGAGGTCTTATCGTGATCTTTATGCTGATGAGATTGCTGTACTGCAGCGCCGTATGCTGATCAATCAGCAACGCAACAATACCCAAGCGTATCGGCGGGATGACATTAAGGTACATACCTACAAACTGTTACGTAATATGCGTCAAACTATTTATGACGTTATGAAAGCAACGCAATATAAAGATGAGAAAGCATTTGATGATGCCATAGATAGCATTGTGGCACGGCGGCATCATAAGGAAAATCTGCTGGATATTCAGGCATACAAAACCGTGAGGCAAAACGGTGCTAGTGGTGGTATTTCCGATAAAATTCGTGATAATATTATAGAGTATGAGGCGGTTCTTAACGTTAACAATACGCTCAGTTCAGAGTTGGTACGTTACAAAAAAACCATGTATGATGCCGTGAAACTCTCTTCGTTCGGTCTTATTTCATTAGGGTATAAAATTAACAGTAGTACACTAGGAGAAGAGCTTAACCGTTATATTGCATGGAGTGGGCTGAACAGTGCCAAGTTGGTCTTCATTCTTATTATTTTACTGGTAGCCTATGGATTGAGAAAACTGATTGTCACTCTGACCGGGGTGGTGTTGCAGCGATTCTTTAACCGCTCTACCGATATTGCCTATATTGTTCAAAGTGTCTCTGGAGTGTTAAGTCTTTTAATGGTGGTGCTTACTCTGGATATTGTAGTAGAAGTGTATGCCGGTTTTTCTGAAGTGCTCTGGCTCGATAGAATGTTCAGTATTATCTACGCTGCGTTGATTACCTATTTGGTTTATCGTCTTTTAAATGCCGTAGCCAGTGTGAAAATGGAGCACTTCAGACGGTCGCAATATTTGCGTCATGAAGTGATTAACCTAGCACTGCGTGTTACGAATGTCATTATCTATTTTATTGGTTTTATTGTTATTTTAAAACTGTTCAATGTTGATTTGAGTGCGATTCTCTCAGGTTTGGGAATTGGAGGGTTTGCTGTTGCCTTTGCTGCAAAAGATACTATTGCCAACTTTTTTGGATCCGTCTCGATTTTAATGGGTGACCTCTTTGAACAGGGCGACTGGATTGAGGTGGACGGTTATGAGGGCACGGTGATTGAAATTGGTCTGCGTGCGACGACCATACGTACTTTTGATAATGCCATGATTGCCATTCCCAACTTCAAACTGGCAGATAACGGGCTGAAAAACTGGAGTAAACGGCAGTTGGGGCGGCGCATTAAGATGCATATTGGCGTGACGTATGAATCAGATTTTGAAAATATTAAACATGCAGTGCACGACATTCGTCAGATGCTGATTGATCATGAAGGAATCTCTAACACTAACGAGGAAATCTCTCACGCGGAACGGTATGCCAAACTCGTGTCCAAAGAAGACTACAAAGGGATTAAGCGCAATATTTTAGTCTATATGGATCGCTTTTCCGATTCAAGTATTGATATTTTGGTCTACTGTTTTAGTAAATCGGTTGTTTGGAATGAATGGCTGGCGGTTAAAGAGGATGTTATGTATAAGATTGCTACAATTTTGCAACAGAACAGCTTGAGTTTTGCCTACCCTGCTATGGCAATACACTATGCTAAAGATGAGGATAACGAAACATGAAGGTTGCCATTCAGTGCCGTTCACCGTTACTGCAGAAGTCGTTAGAGATCTTTTTACAACCTTATTTAAGCTCCGTAAAACAGTGTGATGTGGTGCTTCGCGACTATAAAGTGCATGATGAGAAGCCTCGCAGTCTCTACATTGCATCCGGCGATGATGCCGATATAAAAAAACCGTTTTCGCAGACCGAACTAACGTTGATGCTGCAAAAAATCCTCAAAGAAGAGGATTCGCAGTGTCATGAGTCCGGGGAGCATAATACCATTGAAGTCGTTCCCGCTGCAGTGCCTCAACAGCGCTCTTTTGAAGCATTGGAGATGCGTATACAGACGCTTACTCGGGAGTATCAGGACAATATTATGAAAGCAGTTCGGACCTTTTATGAGAGCTAAAACGTTACACAAACGGATTATAGCCGGTCTCTTTAAGGGAAAACGCATTGAACTTCCTTCAAAAACGACAACACGCAGCTCCAAAGCGATGGTACTGGAATCACTATTTAATACCTTGCAGTTCGACATTGTCGATGCGACCTTTGTCGAGGTATTTAGCGGTAGCGGTTCTGTCGGTTTGGAAGCACTGAGTCGGGGCGCTGCACAGCTTGTTTTTATGGAACGAGACGCCGAAGCCTTAGCGGTGCTTAAGCGCAATATTGACCGTACCGATCCTGCCAGATGTGAGGTCTTTCGAGGAGACAGTTTTTCCAATATTGCCCAGGTTACTTCTCGTTTGCAACGCAGGAATGAGAAAGCTTACTTTTATATAGACCCGCCGTTTTCATATCGGGAGGGGATGGATACGGTTTATGAAAAGATGTGCACTTTAATTGCCGCACTTCCTTCCGAGCAGACCAAGATGATAATTGTCGAACATATGACGCAACTGACACTCGATAGCACCCTGGGTGTTTATAGCAGGCAAAAATCAAAACGGTTTGGAAAGACCACTTTAACGTATTACATGTAAATTTGGAACACTGTTTGCTTTCATAACCTTCAAAGGTGATTGTATGAAATGGATACTGTGTCTTGTTTGGATGTTCTGTTTTTCCGTAGAGGCGACAAAAATAGGTGACGTTGCCAATATTGTCGGTGTTCGTGATAATCAACTTATTGGGTATTCCCTTGTGGTTGGGCTTAAAAAAACCGGGGACGGCACGACGTCGAAGTTTACGTTACAGTCTATTTCCAATATGCTCAAAGCGATGAATATTGATATGAATCCTGTCGATATCAAATCTAAAAATGTTGCGGCAGTGGTGGTGACTGCCAAATTGAAACCTTTTGCCCATCAGGGTGATAAAATCAATGTGGTGGTCTCGTCTATCGGAGATGCCAAGTCGCTTGAGGGTGGAACGTTGCTGATGACTCCGCTTAAAGGAGTTGATGGTAAAATTTATGCTTTGGCACAGGGTCCGGTGAGTATTGGCGGTAAAAATATACGGGGTGCCGGTTCAGAGTCACATCCGACTGCCGGGGTTGTGTATAACGGTGCTTTAGTAGAACGTGAGATCATGCAAAATCTTTATGCCCGCAATAAGGTGACACTTTCTTTGAAAGCGTCCAGTTTTGCGAATGCAGTAGCTGTTCAAAAAGTTCTTAATGATTTCTATAAAGCTCCTGTTGCCGTAGCGATAGACTCACGTACCGTAACATTACAATGTCCCCAGAGTGTTTCAATGATAGAATTTTTGGCACAGGTTCAGTCCATGTCGATCGTGTATGAGCAGCAACAAAAAATTATTATTAATGAACGTACGGGTACGGTAGTCTCAGGGGTTGATATCGGCGTTAAACCCATTGTTATTACCCATGGTGATATTACCATTAAAATTAAAGAACTTTCGCAGATGAGTACACCCAAAGGAGGTGTGAGTATTGATGAAGATCTTGTGGTGGGAATGAATGAGAGTGAACTCTATACCAAAGAGGGAACGACCACCGTTGCAAACGTAACTCGTTCGTTACAAAAACTCGGCGCAACGCCTAAAGATATTATTGCCATTTTACAGGCAATGAAGAGTGCCGGAGCCATAGCTGCCGATCTGGAGATAATCTAATGGATAGTTTACATGTAAATTCAGCATTACCGTATCAGAACAAGATCCCTACCTTGCAAAAAGGTCTGGATAATGCGGCGCTTAAAGAGAAAACCGATGCATTTGAAGCCATCATTGTAAAGATGCTGCTTGATAATGCCATGAAAGATGATAACGATATTTTTTCAGCTCAAAGTGACCCCGGAGACAAGATATACAAAGCGATGTACCATGACGAACTCGCGAAAGTAAGTGCTCGTAGTTTTGGTTTTTCTGAAATGTTGTTTAATCATTTGAGTGCAAAAGTTTAAGTTTTTTGCTATAGTGTCGATGTAGCATGTAGAACATCATAAACATTAGAGTTATAGCGTCAAAGGAAAATAAAG